>NZ_JBAFSM010000020.1:0-87627 GCF_036688125.1 Pannus brasiliensis CCIBt3594
CCCCGAACTTGCCTTAACCGGCACGGGGTCTTGCTATTCATGCAGGAGGTCTATTAAGGAAAATTCTTTCAGTAACACTCGTGTTTGATTCGGGGAATCGGGGGATTACACCCACTTTACACTCTTTGTCCTTAACCGAGAAGTATTGGAACCGATCCTACTCTGATGAAAGAGGGATAACACCCCGTCCGGGACGAAGACCTTGACCAACTGCTGTAACAGCAGACGACTCGCCTGACCGCTTGACCATACGGCTCGGTTAAGAACGCAATGATAGTTTTGAAAGTGAGGCTCATCTTTTAATCCCATCACCTTCAAGAGCGCGCTGACTGTCCGCTTTCCTGGTGCGAGAATCGCTCCCACCAGCAGTACAAGTGCCGAGCGCCATGTCGGTCGGGAAAATAAAGGGGCGAACACCAAGATTAATGGCAGGAATTCCTTCGGTAGCGGATTCATCGGGAAGAAGCCCACAACGCTTCCCCCATCTTGCTACTTTTGCGGCTCTCCAAATCTAAAATTGGATAAAGTCGAGCTTAGCTACAAGCCTCCTCTAACCGTTAGACGATTCCCGCCGATGTTAAGGCTTTTTCCATCAAGATCGTCTGTGTACCGTGTTCCTGTTCTCCTTCCGCCGGGCGACGCTGAATATAACTGCCGTCCGGCTGTAAATCCCACGCCTGACGGTTATCCGAGAGCATGATGCCGAGAATTTCCTCCAGTTCCTTGGCGATCGCCGGATCGTCGATCGGGGCGATCGCCTCTACCCGACGACTGAGATTTCGCGTCATCCAATCCGCGCTCCCGATATACACCTCGTCCGCGCCCCCGTTATAGAAGTAGAAAATCCGCGAGTGTTCGAGAAAACGCCCGATAATGCTGATCACCCGGATATTTTCGCTCACCTCCGGCAATCCGGGACGCAAACAGCACATCCCCCGCACGATCAGATCGATTTTTACCCCCGCGCGCGACGCGTCGTACAGGGCCTCGATAATCTTCGGATCGACGAGCGCGTTCATCTTGGCAACGATGCGCCCGGTTCCCCCGTTCCGGCAGTTTTCCGTCTCCCGTCGGATCATCTCTAGCATACGCTTCCGCATACTGACCGGCGCGACGAGCAGTTTCCGATAGGATTGCTGGCGGGAGTAGCCTGTCAGGAAATTAAATAAATCGGTGATATCGGCCCCGAGATCTTCCCGACAGCTTAATAAGCCCAGATCCGTGTATGATTTCGCCGTTTTCGGGTTATAGTTTCCCGTACCGATATGGACGTAACGACGGATCTTCTCCCCTTCCTGACGGACGACGAGAACGATTTTCGTGTGGGTTTTTAGCCCCACTAGCCCGTAAACGACGTGAACCCCAGCTTGCTCTAGCTTTCTCGCCCAGGTAATATTATTTTCCTCGTCAAAGCGGGCTTTTAATTCCACGAGAGCGGCTACCTGTTTGCCGTTTTCGGCGGCGGCGATCAGGGCGTTCACGATCGGCGAGTCCCCGGAAGTCCGGTATAGGGTCATTTTAATGGCGAGAACGTGCGGATCGTGACCGGCTTGGGCGATAAACTGCTGGACCGAGGCACTAAAGGAATGATAGGGGTGATGGACGAGAATATCGCCGGAGCGGATCAGGGTGAAAATATCCTCGCCCTCCTGTTCCACTATCCCGTCCTCGTTGCCATCGACGATCTCGCGAAGGCCCTCTAGCGCGGGGGGGGTGACGGGATTCCACGGGGGATCTTTAAGGTCGGGGCAGGGAAGGGAGAGGAAGTAGAATAAATCTTTGTGGCCGAGCAGTCCTTCCACGTCGTAGACATCGATCGATTCTAATCCGAGATCCTCGCGGATACGTTCTTTGATATTTTCGGGGGTGGAGCGATCGATCTCCAGACGGACGGCGGATTTACCGACGCGACGCTTGCGGACTTCCTCCTGGATCGCTAATAACAAATCATCGGCCTCGTCCTCTTCGACCGAGATATCCGCGTTCCGCGTCACCCGAAACGGGTAGCACTCCTGGATGATCATGCCGGGGAAAAGGGCTTCTAAATTGTGCGCGACCACCTGTTCTAGGGGAACTCCCGTCCAGATCGACGCTTTCCCGTCATTTTGTCGTAATTCCTTGGGTAGTGCCACGAAACGGGGGAAAACTTGGGGAACTTTCACGCGGGCGAAGAGTTCTTTATCGGTGTCCGGATCGCGCACGACCACGGCGAGATTCAGGCTTAAATTGGAGATATAGGGGAAAGGATGGCTCGGATCGACGGCGAGGGGCGTTAGAACGGGGAAAATCACCCGATCAAAGTAATCGTGTAAATAGGTTCTCTGTTCCTGTCCGAGATCGACGTAATCGATCAGGTGGATGCCGTGTTCGGCTAACTGGGGTCTCAGGGTGTACTCGAAAAGACGATCCTGCTGTTCGATCGAGACGCGGAGACGTTTGCCGATCTCGGCTATCTGTTCCGAGGGAGTCCGGCCGTCGGGGGAGAGTGTGGTGACATTCGCTTCTACCTGTTGCTTGAGAACGGCCACCCGCACCATGAAAAATTCGTCGAGATTGGAGCAGAAAATCGCGGTAAATTTCAATCGTTCTAGTAAGGGTGTGCGCGGATCTAGCGCCTCGCTCAACACTCGCTTATTAAACTCCAACCAACTTAACTCGCGGTTGAAATAGTATCGCGGGTCTTTCAAGTTGATTTCCGGGATGACGGTAGAAACGGTAGTCATAGACTTTCGGGGAACGGGGAAGAAAACGGAAAGATAACGAAAAATTCCGGCCGGATTTCCGCCGAGGGGAGTCGGAAACGATCGAACCCTCGATCGATCCTAGCCCGAGTCCGCCCGAAGTCGATTTATCGAAAGGTTAAGAGAGCGCCGTCAGAGAAGCTAGGAGCCAGGAGTCAGGAGTCAGGAGGAGCAAGGAGAATTAAAGAGAACGAGAGGCTAAAAATCCAGTATTTTTCGCTTTTATATTTTTGAAATCGTAAGTTTTTAGGGAATTTGACTCTCGATTTTCAATTTTGCCAGAGGTCTAGAGAAGGCGGGGGGGTTGTCAACTTCTACTCCCGGCGAAAACTTTTCCCCTTGAAAGGGGAGGCTTTCGTTCGGCTTCGGTCAACGGGATTTATCCTCGGTTCCGTTCCCTGTCTATTCCCGTACCATTACCACGGTGATATTATCCGATCCGCCCGCGTTTTTAGCCGCTTCGACGAGTTTTATCACCATTTCCTCGCAATCCGTACCCTCTTTTAGATAATTGACGATTTCCTCGTCCGTTACTTCTTCGGTCAGGCCATCGCTACAGAGTAGGAAAATATCGCCCGGTCGGGTTTCGAGGGGGAAGACCTCCGCGGGACGGAGATCGCGACGACCGAGACACTGCAATAAAATATTACGCCACGGGTGAACTCTCGCTTCCTCCTTGGTCATCTCGCCCTGACGGGTCGCCCGCGCCACGTAGCTATGATCTTCGGTGATCTGCTCTAAGGTTTCCTCCCGAAAACGATAGAGACGGGAATCGCCGATGTGAACGCGCCAGGCCTGTTCTGCCCGAAAAAGGATCATAACGAGGGTCGTTCCCATCTCCTGCCGTTCGGGATGCTCCATCTGATCCTGGATAATCCGCTCGTTCGCCCTGGCGATCGCTTCTTGCAGTAACTCTTCGGAAGAGATTTCCGAGTCCCAGCACTCGTTCAGATAGGTTTGAATCTCGTCCGTCGCGATCTGGCTGGCTTCCTGTCCCCCCGCGTGGCCTCCCATGCCGTCGGCGACGATAAAAAATCGCTTCAACGGATCGAGATAGTAACTGTCTTGGTTGACCGAGCGCACTAATCCCGTATCGGTACAGGCCGCGTAAGAACGGTTTGTCATGGATTCTCTAACTTTTTCCACAATACCAGCGATCTTTCACTATAACATTCTATCCTGACGATCGATCCGTCTTAGCAGGCGAAAAAGGGCGATGCCGGGTAACAGTGCCAGCGCCAACACTCCTAGAGCGATCGGCAGAAAACCGTTGACGAATAGAAGCGTGGCCGAGACGAGTAGAGCGCCGATAAGTACAGTATAGTTCGTCCCCATTTGAATGGAACCCAACCGGCGTAACAGTCGATCGGATTCGCTCGATCGCACCCGGACGCGGATATCGCCGCGCTCTAGTTTCTCGATCGTGTCGTCGATGCGCCGCGGCAGGCCGAGGGCGGTACTGCCCACCTGGGCGGCCTGCCGGCCGATTTCATCGAAAATACTACTTCCATTATTTCCCGTCATATCACTCATCAGTTGTAGGGCGAACGGTTGCGCCACCTCCATAAAGTTAAATTCGGGATCGAGTCCTTTCCCCACCCCCTCCAGGGTGGAAAACGCGCGCATGACGAAGGTAAAGGTCGCGGGGAAGCGAAAGGGCTGATCGTAGGCGATATCGTAGAGATCGTCGCTAATCGCCGCCACGGATTGTTCCTCGAAGGGTTTATCCATGAAGTTATCCAGCATATACTGGATTGATCGCCGGACCGCGCCCATATCCCCGGTGGGAGTCAACGCGCCGAGATCGATCAGGGAAGTTACCACGCGATCCGCGTCTTTCTGCGCGATGCCGAAGAGGGTTTGCATCAATTTCTCGCGCACGTTGGTTTTTATCTGCCCCATCATGCCGAAATCGTAGAAAATCAACGATCCGTCACTATTTACGGCGATATTACCCGGATGGGGATCGGCGTGGAAGAAACCGTCGTTTAATAACTGTTGTAGGTACGCGCGCGCGCCGAGTCGGGCCAGGAGTTTGCGATCGAGTCCCGCCGCTTCCAGCGCCTCGTAGTGACTGATCTTGATCCCCGGCAGATACTCTAATGTCAGTACCCGCGGCGACGTGTAGCGCCAGTACACCCGCGGCACTTTCACCCAATCCTCCCCGCGGAAGTTGCGCCGGAAGGTGTCCGCGTTCCGTCCCTCGTTGAGATAATCGGTTTCCTCCCACAAGATCCGACAGCATTCGTCGTAAATGCCGATCCAATCGCGCCCTTTACCCCATTTGGGATGATTCTGGAAATATTGGGAAATCTTTTTCAGGATGGCCAGATCGATGGTGAAGAGTTTTTTCAGGCCGGGACGTTGGATTTTCGCGACCACCTCTTCCCCGGTGTTCAGCCGCGCCTTGTGAACCTGTCCGAGACTGGCGGCCGCGAGGGGAATGGGATCGAAACTATTAAAAAGCTCGTGTAACGGTTTGCCGAAATCGGTCTCGATAATCTTGCAAACCTGCTCGTAGGTGAACGCGGGAACCTGATCCTGGAGTTTGGATAGCTCCTCGACGTACTCGGCGGGAAAGAGATCGGCGCGGGTAGAGAATAGTTGACCGACTTTAATAAAGGTCGGCCCCAACTCTAGTAAACTCTCGCGAATCCAGGCCGCTTGTTTTTTCCGTCTGCGGGCGAGTTTTTCCTCGCTGTAGCCCCCGGTATAGCTCCATTTTTTGCCATTGAGCCAGAATTGCCCGAGCAAGGTCAAAACGAACCGCCAGATATCGAACCGGCGGCGGTTTACGGAATAATTTTCTCGATTCCAGCGATAACTACTTTTCGCGACTTCTAGGGTCGGCATCTCGTTGTTCGATGACGGTAGGGGGACGGCGGGGGGTGGGGGTAACAGCGCGGACACTCGATTCCTCGGGCTAGAGAACGATCGATGTTAGACGGATTGATTGCGGTAGTTTTTCAGTTCCGATCGGGTTCGGGCGATCTCGGCTCTGAGGTCGTCGATCACTTCCTGTAGGTCTTCGGACGCGGGACCGGCGGGAGAACTCGATCCGGTGCCGGTATAGATCCCCCGTTCCATAGCGAGATCGGCGCGAACCTGGATTTCCTCGACGAATTGACGCAGGTTTTCCCGCGCTTCGGCATCGAATTTACCGAGATCGCTCAGGGCGTTAGTAAACGCGTCCTCGAATTTCTCGCTCACGACTTCGGCGATCGCCCGTCCCAGGAAAAAGGCGTGAATCACGGGGTTACTCATAAGTAATATTTCTTCATCGATCGGGTTTCCTCCTAGATTGTAACCTACTCGCCTCGATCGGGGAGCGAACATCCGCCGCTAGTTTAGTCCGTGCGTTTCCCGGTTCGATCGACTCCCCCGGACGCGAAACCGTAACGCTTCGCTCACCGCATCCGCCGAGGGGCAATACTTCTCGGATAACGCCATTCACTCGTTCACAAGAATACTGAAACCCTCGCAATTTCGTGGGCGAGAAACTCCAGGAAATCCTTAACCGAGAGGTATTGCGCCGAGGGGAAGATTTCCGCTACATCGGGTTCATTAGACTTCCTGCAAAAGTAAGGATCGAAAGTTAAATTCAACTAGAAACTTACGATTTCAAAAAAAAAGAGCGGAAAGTTCACGTCTTATACTTTTATACTCTCTTTAGTCCTCCTTTCTCCTCCTGACTCCTGACTCCTGACTCCTGGCTCCCGTCCCAACCAGAAATTTTTGATTTTTGCAGGAGGTCTATTCTTCTTCCGGTTCGGTAAAGAGGGCGGACAGATCGCGATAGCCGCTGACCACTCGAAGGATCTCTATCGTTCGGTTTTCAGCTATATAGAGAATTAGATAGCGATCGAGGGGAAAAGTTCGTAGTTTCGGGAGAATTTCGTCCCGTTTTCGGCCGATGCGTGGAAATCGCGCGATATGGCTCAATTTAGCCTCAAGTCTAGCCAGAAAGCGATCGGCTCGCGCGAAACCGGATTCACGGGCGATAGAATCCGCGATCTCCTCGATATCTTGAATGGCGGGTCGCGTGAGACGAAACGGCGAGGTCATGAGGGTTCAACGTGGCGCGAGCGTAGATTCGCTCGAATTTGTGCCATAGCGGTGGGACCGTCGATTAGTTCACCGCGTTCGACGGCTTCCCATCCGACGCGGGCTTCTCGTTGTAGATCTGGCAGTCGTCCCCGGTAAATATCCTCTTGCTGTTGGAGAAGTTGCACCCCCGCGGTGATGACCTCGATCGCCGATCGATATTTACCGCTCGCGAGTTGTCTTTGCACGAGGTCTTCTAGTTCGGGGGGGAGAACGATCTGCATGGAAGGCCGTTTCGGGAATACTTATCTTTTGATTATAGGCGATCGCCCGGATTCCCCCGGTTCCTGTTCGATCGAGTTCGGATCATTTGGAGCGACCGCGCCGGGAAGAAACGCTCGCGTCGCTTTTGGGGACGATCCCGAACACCGGCGATCGAACCCCCTATTGCCCGCGATTACCGACTAGACTAGAGTATTACGGGAACCGTATCTATAGTGAGATCGAGACGAGAATGCAGGGACTTATCCAGAAAATCGTGCGGGCTATCCGGGAATTTTTTCGATCGCTGTTCGGGGGCCGGACGCGACGGGTAGTAACCGAGCGGGAAACGGTCGCGCTCACCGATACCGATTACGAATTCCTGTTCATGCAGTTGCTCGACGGGGTCGCCCACGGTTGGCACGAGGGGAGAATCCTGAAATTTTTCGAGAAATTGGGCGATCGGGGACGGCAGAGGGACTGGGTGGAATGGCTCGATCGCTTCGGAACCCGGTTACAGTCCTCCGCGGCCAACAATCAACAGTTAGCGTTACGGATGATCCGTCTCGGGGAACTGGCCCGCGCGTTTCCCGGCATCGAGCGCGTCGGTGAAGCGGCCTATCAGGTGGGCTATCAACTCTACACCAAGGAAACCGAGAATTTAATCTGGGAGTTCGCGGGCCCGGACGGGGAACCGGTCGAGCGACCGGAAGCGCCGGCCGATAACGGGGAAAATCCGCGGACGGAAACGATATCGCTGGAGGAACTATTCGATCGCCTACAAACCGATCCCGTCCTCGCGGGCCAGATGGCGGAACAGTTAGGCATCGAGGGAACCGACGCGAACGCGATTATCGAGAATCTCCTCCACCAATTCCAAGCTCAGGAAGCAAAATCGCCGGAGACCGCCGCGGAATGGTTTCAAATCGGTTTACAACAGGCGAATAGTGGCGATTGGGAAGGGGCGATCGCCTGTTGGGATAACGCGCTCGACCTCGATCCGGATCTCGCCCCCGGATGGCACAATCGGGGAAGCGCGCTCGCGTTACTGGGACGTTACGAGGAGGCGCTGGAGAGTTTTGACAGGGCGATCGCGATTAACCCCGAAGACGCGCAGATCTGGAACGCCAGAGGAAACGCGCTCTACGGATTACAGCGTTGGGAAGAAGCCTTGTCCTGTTGGGATAAAGTTTTACAGTTACAGGAAGATTTCTATCAGGCTTGGTACAATCGCGGCAGTACCCTGGAAAATCTCGATCGCAACGAGGAAGCGCTCGACTGCTATCGGAAAGCCCTAGAAATCGCGCCCGATTTCGACCTCGCTAAATCCCGGCTAGAAGAGTTACTCGGTTCTAGCGAGACATCGTGAAGGATTTCCCCGGGCGATCGATGATAGAATCGCGTCAATCCTCCCGTGTTCTCGTTACTTTATGAGTCAGGAAGTTGCCATCCCTTTTTTATCGATCGTTATCCCCACGCGCCCCGGCTTTAGCGAGCATTGGCTGACGGAATTATTGAAAGTAAAGGGACGGGTTGAATTTATCCTCATCCATCCCCCCGGCACCACACCTCCCCTCGTCAACGATCCCCGAATGAAACAGATCGTGAGTCCCCTCCGCGGCGAGGTGATCCAGAGGAGTACGGGATTGATCAACGCGTCCGGGACTTATATTCTCTCGCTCAATTGCGATGAATATCTCCATCCCGATATCGAGAATTTGGTTCGGGATTATTTCGCTCGATTTCCCGATAGTTGGGTTCTCCGCTTGACGGGGCGAGATTTTCCCTACGGCGATCTCGCAAATTTAAGCGCTCCCTGGCCGACGATACCGGAGGTTCAAACCCTGGGGACTTGTAGTAAACGAGAAAATACCCAAGCCTTATTTAAAGAGAATACTTATTTATTAGAAATCCCGATCGCTCCTTTGGAAAAGCCGATCGATTGGTCCGCCCTCAGCGGGTTTCGCAAGGATCATCACGGCCCTCACATGGAAAATTTCGATAAAAGAGTCTGGAAAAATGAACTCGTGCGACCCGCGATCCGGGAGATTACCGAATCGATGAGCGTCGCGGGGCCGATTAAATACGTTCCTTTCTGGTGTCTCGATCGAACGCTCGGATTGTATATTCAAGCGAAATTTTTCGATCCCGACAAAACGATCGGGCATTGGATGCCGAGTATTGCCGAACAGATCCGCATCGAGGATAATCCCCCCGACCAGAAAAGAAGCAATCGTTTTTATTTTCTCGTGGAAATCTTACTGGTTAAAAAATTTCCCGAGCGCGGTTATTTTTGGAATTTAATTTTCTCCCAGGGCAGAGATCTCGCGAATAATATCCGTTACACTCTTTTCCCCCGGAAAGATTAACTCCAGGCGATCGGTCGGCCCGATCGAGCGGGAATATCCTCGAAATATTGTGTTTCCTGGTCTAAAACCGCCTCCACTCGCCGATAAATCGTCTCCGCTTCTTCTGGTGAGTTACCGATACAGGTTAAGCCCAATTTCCCGAACTCCGAGAGCGCTCCCATCAGATGGAAAACCGTCCCCGTCTTCGTACTACTGTCGAAGTGTAACCGGTGTTTGGCGATAATATCCATCAGATCGTCGGGAAGTAAGCCCTGATACTGCGGTTTCTGGAGATTATCCGAGGCGATATAGTATTTCGCCTGTCCCGGTTCGCTGAAAAACAGTCCCGTTTCAGAATCGTATCTACCGTTGGTGAGAAGTTTTAACGTCATGAACGGGTGCGTCGTGCCTCCCTTGCGAAGATTGATCTCGATCGCCTGTAGATCCCATTTTCCCGTCTCCGGGTGGTGAACCGCCACGAAATCCACCCCGTAACGCTCGATCGCTCCTTTTTCCGCCAGGATCTGGCCTACTTTCAAGCCGAGTTCCTGTAATTGCAGGCGATAGGCGGGGTCGGCGGGAAAACGACACCCGAGATAGATCTGACCGTCGGGGCCGCCGAGAATCTGATCGTGGGTGGAGAGAATTTTCGCCTCTCCCGTCGGGGTGATATACCCCTGCACGCTGGGCGATCGCTTTTCCTCGCCCTCGATAAATGCCTCGACGATCGCCCCCAATTCACCAATCCGCGACGAAAAACCCTCCCATGTTTCATCCGCCGCCTGAAAGCTCATCGAGGTTACTTCTCTCTCGATAATCGCCATGCGATCGCCGATCGAGAGCGCGTCCGTAGCGATCGTTTTCAAGACCGGACGTAAATCGAGAACCGCGTTTCCCTCCCCGGAAAATCCCTCGTTCAGCTTGATAACCATCCGCTGTAAATCCGGTTGACGCTCCCACAGAGAAGCGGCCTCGTACAGCAGATCCTTGACCGTATTCACCTGTAAACTGCCGTCGGGGTGCGGGATATTGCCCTCGCCGAAAATCTCCCGGCTACCGCTTTTCGACCCCCAGTACAGGAGATCGGGATTACAGGCGAACATCGGGATATCTAATTGTAGGGCTAGTTCCCGCTCTAATTCCGTGGCGTTGAAACAGACCATGTAGGCTCGATCGTGCCGTAGAGCCTGGCGGATACGCGCGATCAATCGCGGGCGATCGAGAATTTTCCGCGTTAGGGGTTGAAACGAGTTATCGTGAGCGTTTAAGAGTAAAAGCCGATTTCGAGCGTGAGAGAAGGGAATACCCGGTAATAATTGTAAATAATAGTCGATAATCATCCGCGATAACGGTTGCGCGGTCACGTAGATCAACCGGGTTTTCGGGTGTCGCAAACGGATTAGAGAAAATAGTAACCGTTCCTCGTAATGTAGGAAACCGGGGACTTTTTGCCCTACCCGCTGATCGATACTGAAGGAGGGAACGACGAGAATATCGTAATCGTACTCGTCCGAGGCGGCGATTTCTTCCCCCTGCCAGATCTGTTTCAATCGCTCCTGTAATTGTCGATACCGTTCTGCCTTTCGATCGAGCGCGTTGTCTTCTACCCGCATAATCCCCCCGAGCCTATCACTCTTCTATATCTTATTCATTCTCCGCTTCCGTCGTCGGGGGTACTGTCTTGTTTCTTAATATTTCGATTTTTTCGGTACGCGCGGGAAAACTCGATCGATCTCCCGTCGGCGCCTCACCGGTGTGGTTACTTTTCTACAATAGAGTTTTTTAAAGATCGATAATAAGCGCGCGCGTCCTCTCCCGAAAGTAGTTCGTCATCCTCTACTTCCGCCATTAATTTGATCGATCCATGATTTTCTAAAATCTCTTTGATTCGATGATATATTAATCCGAAAATCTTCCCGATAATCATTTCTTTTATCAAGCAAAGCTTTCCGTAATTATTCTACCTTGATTGTGATTCGAGCGATCCAAAAAATATGGATTTTTATCATAAATGAATATAACGAGAGGGATGATAACGATTGTTGATTCATCCCCCTCACTTTCTAACCGACCGGTTGTAGTTGGAGACTCGATCGAGCCGTCGCGTGAACCGTTACCGTACCGTCGTCGGTCACGTCCAGGATCGCGCGATCGCCTTCTTTTACCTGTCCCGATAACATCGCTTCCGCGAGACTATCTTCTAAGCGTCGGGTGAGCGCGCGACGTAGGGGACGGGCGCCGTAACCCGGATCGTACCCCTCGTTCACCACCAGAGAAATAAACGCCTCCGTTACTTCTAACGTGATTCCCCGTTCTGCGAGTTGTCCCGCGATTTCGGCGACGAGAATCTCGCCGATCCGAGCGACTTCTTCCCGCGCTAGAGGACGGAAAACGATCGTATCATCGAGACGGTTGAGGAATTCGGGACGGAAGTATTGTTTCAACTCGTCGTTCACACGGGCGCGGATCTGCTTGTATCGCGCTTCCTCGGAGTTTCCCGAGATCTCGAAACCGAGTCCGCTCCCTCCTTTCTCGATCGCCTTGGAACCGATATTCGAGGTCAGAATGATCAGCGTATTTTTAAAGCTCACCGTCCGACCTTTCGCGTCCGTAAGACGACCATCCTCTAACAGTTGCAACAGCAGGTTAAACACGTCGGGATGGGCTTTCTCGATCTCGTCGAAAAGTACCACCGTGTAGGGTTTACGACGCGCGGCCTCGGTAAGTTGTCCACCTTCCTCGTAGCCGATATAGCCCGGAGGCGAGCCGATAAGTTTAGAAACCGTGTGCGGTTCCATGAATTCCGACATATCCAGACGGATCATCGCCTCTTCCGAACCGAACAGGAAACGCGCGAGCGCTTTACTCAGTTCCGTTTTGCCGACTCCGGTGGGGCCGGCGAACAGGAAGGACGCGATCGGTCGATCGGGATTTTTCAGATTCACCCGCGCGCGACGGATGGCGCGGGAGACGGCTTTTACCGCCTCGTCCTGACCGATAATCCGCTCGTGTAGTCGCGCTTCTAGGTTGAGTAGGGATTCCGATTCCGTCTCGGTTAATTTGGTCACGGGAACCCCCGTCCAGGAGGCGACGATTTGGGCGATCTCTTCCTCGTCCACCACGGGAACGAGGGATTCGGGGTTAATCAGGGGCGATCCGGTATCGACGGGGATCTCGCCCGATCGAACTTTCGTTACCTGGGAATAGCGTAAATGGGTCCGCGATCCGGCCTCGTCGAGCAGATCGATCGCTTTATCCGGCAGGAAGCGATCGCTAATATAGCGATCGGACAGGGTAGCGGCCGCCTCGATCGCCGCGTCCGAGTATTTCACCTTGTGGAAATCCTCGTAGGAGGGACGTAAACCGCGCAGGATCTCGATCGTTTCCGCGACCGAGGGTTCCCCCACCTTCACCGGCTGAAAACGACGCTCTAGCGCCGCGTCCCGCTCGATATACTGGCGATACTCGTCGAGAGTCGTCGCGCCGAGACATTGGATCTCCCCTCGCGCGAGCGCGGGTTTGAGCATATTCGCCGCGTCCATTGTCCCTCCCAGCGCGCCCGCGCCGACGAGAGTATGGATTTCATCTATCACGAGGATGATATTTCCCGCCTGACGCACTTCCTCGATAATGCCTTTGACGCGTTCCTCGAACTCGCCGCGGAGACGGGTTCCCGCGAGCAGAGATCCCATATCGAGCGCGATCACCTCTTTCTCGTGGAGGATTTCCGGCAGATCTCCCTCGACGATACGACGGGCTAATCCCTCGGCGATCGCTGTTTTCCCGACTCCCGGTTCGCCGATAAGCACGGGGTTATTCTTGGTACGACGACCGAGAATCTGCACGACACGGGCGATCTCGTTCTCGCGACCCACCACGGGGTCGAGTTTGCCTTCTTTGGCCTCGCGGGTGAGATTCCGTCCGAACTCTTCGAGGAGTTTCCCCCGTTTCGATCGCCGCGGTTCCTCCCCGAATCCCTGGCCGATACTGGTGGCCACTTTCTCGCCCGCGTTTTTAATCAACAGGGTACGCAGGTGTAATAGATCGACTCCCTGTAGGATGAGAATTTTCGCCGCCAGGGATTCGGGATCGGTGGTGATGGCGAGTAATAGGTGTTCGGGAGCGATCGAGAGCCGATTCTGAGCGCGTGCCGTGTCCCCTAACTGTCGCACTTCTTGTAGGGCCTGCTCGAAAATCTTTTTCACTTTCGGGGTAAAGGGCATATTCACGGGACTGTAACCGGGGCCGCGGCCGGTCATTCCCTCGATCGCCCGTCTCGTCTCGTGGAGCGTTACGCCCAGATCTTTTAAAATAACGGAGGCCGTCGCGGTCGCCTCACCGATTAACCCTAACAGTAAATGCTCGGTTCCGACGACGTTGTGACCGGTACGACGGGCTTCCTCTTGGGCGAACATGACCGCCCGAATGGCTTTTTCGTTGAAATATTCAAACATGATCGGCGGATTCCAGATTACTGATAGGTCTTTCCTTCCTTAACTGTAACGTTTTCTTTACATCGGACGGGTGGGGGATAACCGTAACCCGGAGTCCGGGAAACCGGCGGGGATCTTCGGCGGGCGCGGTTTCGCTAGAATCGTGGCTAGAGACGAGGCGGACCCCGATGACACGCGAAGAATTAGAAACGAAATTATTTTCTCTCGATTTATCCCAAAAAGCTGAATTAATCGAAATTTTAACCCGAAATTTAACGAACGGTTCGCGAGGGATTCAAAAAAACGCGGGGGTTTGCGGTGGGTCTGCCTGTATCGGGGATACCCGAATTCCCGTTTGGTCGCTGGTCAACGATCGCCGTCTCGGGTTGAGCGACGCGCGGATATTGGAAGCGTTTCCCGATCTAACCGCCGCTGATTTAGTCAACGCGTGGGCTTACGCGGACGCGTACCCCGAGGAAATCGCGCTCGCGATCCGGGAAAACGAGGAAATACTGTCGGAAGAAGAGACGGATTAACCGTGGCGCGACTCTACGCGGATGAAAATTTCCCGCTACCGGTTGTCCGGTGGTTACGCGCTTTCGGTCACGATGTTCTGACCGCTAAGGAAGCCGGACAAGCGAACCAAAGGATTCCAGATGAGGGCGTGTTAGCTTTCTCCACTAGCGATCGACGAGCGATTTTAACCAGAAATCGTCGGGATTTTATCGCTCTACACCGATCGAACGCGGTTCACGCGGGAATTATCGTCTGTACGGAAGATCCCGACTTCCAGCGAGCGGCTTCAACTATTCATGCGGCGATCGTCACGGTAGAATCTCTCGACGGCCGGTTAATTCGCGTGGTGCGTTCTACCGGGTGAGCGGTGGCCGATCTTTATCTATCCCCCGGAATTAAATCAATCGGGAGTTTTCGGGCTGTCCCCGATCGACTCGCTAAGATTTTAGAGAATCTCACGTTAACACCCGTTTGGATCAGTCATGGCTACAAACCTCCTCGAACAGTTACGGGAAATGACGATCGTGGTCGCCGATACGGGCGATATCCAGGCGATCGAGACCTTTACCCCCCGCGACGCGACCACCAATCCCTCCCTAATCACGGCCGCGGCGCAAATGCCGGAGTATCAATCGATCGTCGATGAAACCCTGCAAAAAGCGCGGCGGGAACTGGGATCGGGCGCGCCGGCCTCGGAAGTTGCGAAATTAGCCTTCGATCGCCTCGCCGTTAGTTTCGGTCTGAAAATCCTGCAAATTATCCCCGGTCGCGTTTCTACCGAGGTCGATGCCCGTCTCTCCTACGATACCGAGGCCACGGTCGCCAAAGCCCGCGAGATTATCGCCCAATACGCGGCGGCGGGAATTTCCCCCGATAGGGTATTAATCAAGATCGCTTCCACCTGGGAAGGGATTAAGGCGGCGGAAATCCTCGAAAAAGAGGGAATTCACTGTAATTTAACGCTATTATTCGGAATCCATCAGGCGATCGCCTGTGCCGAAGCCGGTGTCACCCTGATCTCCCCGTTCGTCGGTCGGATTCTCGACTGGTACAAGAAAGAAACGGGTAAGGACTATCCGGGAGCCGAAGACCCCGGTGTGATCTCGGTCACGACCATTTATAACTACTACAAAAAATTCGGCTACAAAACCGAGGTGATGGGGGCGAGTTTCCGCAATATCGAAGAGATACGAGAGTTAGCCGGGTGCGATCTCCTCACTATCTCCCCGAAACTGCTCGATCAACTGCGATCCACCGTGGACGAACTCCCCCGCAAACTCGATCCCGCCGCCGCGGCAGGTCTGGACATCAAGAAGATCTCGATCGATAAAGAAACCTTCGATCGCCTGCACGCCGAGGATCGCATGGCTTCCGAGAAACTGACGGAAGGGATTCAAGGTTTCACCAAGGCGTTAGAACTCCTCGAAGAGCTATTAATCGGGCGGTTAACCCGTCTGGAAAGTCAGGAAACCCTCGATCACGCCGCCGAAGATATTTTCCGCGTTTACGACCTAGACGGCGACGGGTTCGTGACCCGCGAGGAATGGGCGGGAACCGACGCGGTGTTCGACGCGATCGACACCAACCACGACGGCAAGATCACGCCCGACGAGATCGCCGTGGGACTGGGCGCCGCTTTTCGTTTAGTGGAAGCCTAATCGGATCTTGTGACACGGATCACAAGGGGGTGTGATCCGTGTCAATGACGCTAACAGGATCAATTGGTTACGTTAGAGATGTTTTCGCACTACTGAAAATCTATCTCCAGCTAGACATGGTTTAGCTGGTTTTTTTTATCAACTTGGAAGCTTTGTTAAAAAAACGCTAAATATTATTCCTATCCGCTAATTCTAAAAAATTCGATCGGGATGTTGTGTGATCGCGATCTTCTGGTTTCCGTGATATTTCGCACCGATCGAGATCAAACGACCGCGGAACTATCGAGGTTCGCCAGATGGAGAACACAGCGATCGCGGCCTTGACGTTTGGCGTTCAGTAAAGCTTCATCGGCACGGTTCAACAGATCGTCGAGATCTCGATCGTCGAACCCGAAGGTGGCCACCCCGATACTCGCGGTCACGGCGATCTCCTTTCCCCCGATGACGATCGAGGAGGAGGCGATCAGATCGCGAATCCGATTGGCCACGGCGATCGCCCCCGAACTATCGGTATGGGGGAGGAGGACGACGAATTCCTCGCCCCCGAAACGGGCTAGACAATCTTCTTGTCGCAAGGTATTTTTCACGATCGAGGCGACCGATTGTAACACCTCGTCTCCCACGAGATGGCCGTAGGTATCGTTCACCTGTTTGAAGCGATCGATATCGAGGATCAGAGCCGAGAAAGGATAGTTGTAACCGCGAGTGCGGGCGATCTCCATCTCGGCGACCTGATAAAGATGGCGACGGTTAGAGACGCGGGTTAACGGATCGGTCAAGACTAACTGTTCGAGTTCTCTGAGGGCTTGCTGTAATTGATCCTTGGCGTGTTTTAGCTCCAGGTGGGTTTTCACTCTCGCCAGGAGTTCGAGAACGTTAAAAGGTTTGGTGATATAATCTACCGCTCCCGACTGGAAAGCCTCGATCAGATTTTTCGATTCATTATTGGCGGTGAGAAAAATAATCGGGATCTCTCGATAGCGATCGTCCGCTTTCAGGATTCGACACACCTGTAACCCGTCCATCCCCGGCATCATCAGATCCAGCAGGATCAGATCGGGTGCTTTCCGCTCGATCTGCTCTAGCGCTCGTTCCCCGTTGGTCGCGCGGACGACCCGGTATTTCGCCCGTTCCAAGATCGTTTCCAGTAATTGCAAATTATGGCCGATGTCATCCACGATCAGTAGGGAAAAGCGTTCTGGCGAAAAGGATTCCATCGTCAAAATCAAGTGAGTGTACGAGATCGGGGCTTTGGGCGAATACCCGCGGGACATCGCGAGATCGATCCCGATTCCTAATTTTACAAAATTTTACGAAAGAAGAATGGCTAGTTATCGGATTCACCCAACAACTAACCACTTTTTATGCTATGCATCCGCTTTTTGAATCCTGAACTTATTGTCCCTTTCCTCCGCGAATCGAACCATAATCCAGATCACCCGAGCGAGAGGAATTTATCACCGATCGAAGGTGATTCGCGTCATAATACCTCCCGCGAAACTTGACAATCTTTCGGTTTTGTCAGGAGTTAGGAGGGACTGATCTCTGAATTAACCCGTATTTAGGAATAAAAAGAAGATAAGAGGTTTAAGAAGAACCTAAAAACCATAAATGCTTATTTTTCCTAGAAAATGCAAAATTCAAGTTGTATATGACTTCCCTCTTGGCGATCGCCGGAGGACAAGGAAGCCCGACCCGTTCCGGGTGTCCGTCCCGATCGACCCGCGAGATCGGGACGGGAGACGGAAAAACTAGATATAAAACGAAATAAAGATTGTTTCGGAGAAAATTAGCTTTTCGAGCGCGATTAAAACCGAGAAACCGGTCGCGAGACACTAGGGGGTTCGCCCGCTCTCGATTTCGCGGACTGAAAAAAAAATTCCCGAGAGGGCTTGCTTTCTCGCGGGGGATGGCGTTATAATCAATAACTGTGGCTAACGTTCCTCAGTAGCTCAGTGGTAGAGCGGTCGGCTGTTAACCGATTGGTCGTAGGTTCGAATCCTACCTGGGGAGTTTGAAAAATCAAGATCCGTTTTTGGGAAAATCGGCGTTAAAGCTCGATCGCTTCCGCCGGGCCGACCAGGGATAGATAGGGCTGTTCTAGATATTTGGCGGCCGCTTGTCGGGCTTGTTCGGCGGAGACGCGGGCGATCGCTTCCTGGAAGACGAGATCGAAGTCGATCCCCAGTCCTAACGCTTCGTACCATCCGTATAACTGGGCGATCTCGGCGTTGGTTTGTTTTCCCAGGGCGTACTGTCCCAGGAGTTTATTTTTCGCCGATTGCAGTTCGTCCTCGGAGAGGGTAGCGTGACAGAGACGTTCCGCTTCCGCTCGCAATCCGTCGAGGGCGATCGAGGTATTGACCGGCGCGGTTCCCAGATAGATCACGAATTGCGAGGGATAGAGCCGGGTGGGATAGAGAGCGGAAACATCGTAGGCGAGTCCCCGTTTTTCCCGCAGTTCGACGAATAACCGGCTCGATAAACCGTTTCCCAGGTACGTGCCGAGTAATTTTAAAACGGCGTAGTCTTCTTCGAGGACGGACGCGCCGAGATAGCCCAGCATGACGATCGATTGTTGGGTGTCCCGCGCGGTGGTGGCGCGACGGGGATCGACCCGCACCGTCGGCAGAGCGAGCGGGGGCAGGACGGAATCGGGAACCGACCAGGAACCGAAAACTTCCTCGACGGCGCGGACGGCTTGTTCTAGGGTACAGCGACCCGATAGACTGATGACCAGATTATCGGGACGGAAAAAGGTTCGGTGACAGTTCAGCAGATCCTCTCGATCGATCCGCGCGACGCTTTCCTCGGTTCCGAGAATCGATAACCCGTAGGGATGGTCGGGATACATGATCGTTCGCAGTTGGTGGAAAGCGACGTTAAAAGGCTGTTCCTGTTGCGATCGAATACTCTGGCAGGTTAAATTTTTCTCTAACTCGATCTCCGTCTCCGGAAAGCTCGGACAGCGCAGGATCTCTTCGGCGAGGCGGAAAATCTCCAGAAAGTCCGAGGAAACGGTTTTCAAACTGACGACGAAATAATCCGTCCCCGTGTCCGCGCCCAAACTCGCCCCCGTGGATTCTACCATTTCGGCGATCTCGACGGAGGAACGGTTTTCCGTTCCCTTGGTGAGCAGAGTGGCTAATAGGTGAAATAAACCGGCTTTCTCGCGGTTTTCGTAGCGGGTTCCCGCGTTTTTCAGAAAAATTCGCCCCGCGATCACGTCGGCGGCCGGGTTTTCTACGAATAAGAGCGTGATGCCATTATCGAGCGTTAAACGATGAACGGGAGAAGCGGTAAGCATTAGACCTCTTGCGGAATTCAAAAATTGTCGTGTGGCTAAGGAGTCAGGAGTCAGGAGGCAGGAACCAGGAGTTAGGAGTTAGGAGTTAGGAGGAATAATTAAAGAATTAAGATGGCTAAAAAATTCAAAAAAATTCTCTTTATTTTGTATAGTTCTAGTTCCCGCGGTTTTTAGACCCTAGCGAGGGGTCGGCGAGGATTTTCGCGATCTTAGCGGCGATGTCATTCCCGGAGCGGGAATCGTAAGCTTTTTTTCGACTATCAGCATTCAGCGATCGATTTTCCGTCGAGCGATCGAGGGGAAAGGTCTTTTTCTCTGTCTGAACCTATCTTCGACTTTTCTCCTCCTGTCTCCCGTCTCCTGTCTCCTGTCTCCTAATCTCCTGTCTCCTAATCTCCTGTCTCCTGTCTCCCGCACTATTCACAGGGTTGTAGGATGGTGATCGCGTAGCGTTCCGGGGATAGGTACTGGCGGGCGAGACGCTGGAGATCGCGCGGTTGGAATTCGCGGATCGTTTCGGGATAGAGGACGGCTAAACGAGCGTCTTTCAGGGTTTGGTAATAGCCGTAGAGTCCGGCTAGTTGACCGGGGGTT
The DNA here is from genome assembly GCF_036688125.1 of Pannus brasiliensis CCIBt3594. Lineage (NCBI taxonomy): Bacteria > Bacillati > Cyanobacteriota > Cyanophyceae > Chroococcales > Microcystaceae > Pannus > Pannus brasiliensis. The sequence continues at coordinate 19,903 of NZ_JBAFSM010000020.1, forward strand.
TCGGTGGTGAAAATGTAATCGTTACAGAGTAACCGTTTGGCCCGGTGTAGTTCCTCGTCGGTGACGGGATGGTGTTGTAGGTCGGTGATATGCTCGCGGACGATCGCCTCGACCTCGGAGATCCGGGAGGAGGAAAGCCACGCGCCGACGGTAAACAGGCCCGAATCGCGCTGTAGGGAGAAATTACTCTCGATATCGAGGACGATCCGCAGTTCCTCGCGTAGATGGCGAACGAGTCGGGAACAGCGTCCCCCGGCCAGAATGACCGAGAGTACATCGAGTCCGAACGCGTCTTCGAGACGATCGATCCCCGGCCCCACCCATCCGGCGAGTAGTCGGGAATGTTCTAAACCGGGCAAATACAACCGCGAGCGACGGATCTCGATCGGCGGGGGTTCGGCCTCGACATTCGCGGGGGGACATTCTCCCGGTGCGGGAAATTCCCCGAAGGCGGACTCGATCAGGGATAGCGCTTGTTGGCGATCGATGCCCCCGACGATCGCCACGGTCATCTTTTCCGGCCGGTAGTGGGTGCGGTGGAAACAGCGCATCTGATTGGGAGTTAAACGCGCGAGGCTGGCGGTATCGCCGAGGATGGAACGCCCGTAGGGATGGGCGCGGTAAATTGTCTCCAGTAACGTTTGATAGGCGATCCAATCGGGGTCATCGTAACAGGAGCGGAGTTCTTCGAGTACCACGTCTTTTTCGCGGTAGAATTCCTCGTCGGCAATTTCCGCGCGCAGGAGGATCTCGGCGAGAAGGGGCAGGGTGTCGCCGATCCGATCGACGCTCGTGGTCAGGTAAAAATGCGCGTAATCGTGGCTGGTGGCGGCGTTGGTCATGCCCCCGCGATTCTCGATCAGGTAATCGAACAGTCCGGGCGGGATATCGCGGGTTCCTTTAAAGATCATGTGTTCGAGGAAATGCGCCATTCCCGTCCACTCGTCGGGTTCGGCGATCGCTCCCGCGTCGATCCACACGTCCACCACGACGACGGGAGTGACGGGTACGTGTTGATGGATGACCGTCAAACCGTGATCTAGCCGGAAGATCGTGGCGGCAAAGGAATCCGTCTCGCGTTGCGTTATCGATTCGAGCAAGATTGGATCGACCACTTTTGTAAACTTCTATACTTAGTCATGATAACCTTTCCGCATCGCGGGTTCTTTCTCTTTTGTGAAGAAACCATGACAACGAGAGCGGGAGTTCCCGAAAACACGCTCATGACCTTCCTCGACGATTGGCTCGCCCTGGCGATCGGCAATTCCCGCCTCCACTGGGGACGGTTCCGCGGGGATCGATTGGAATCCGTCCTCGACACGCCCCATCTGACCGTTCCTCTCTCCCTCGACAATCTCCCGGAAATCGTCCCCGATCTATTGACAAAAAACGCGAGTCGTGTATTGCCATTGCGGATCGCTTCGGTGGTTCCCCGACAAACGGAGTTGTGCGCGGGCTATCCGGGGGCGAGAGTAATCACCCTAGCGGAGATTCCCCTCGAAGATCTCTACCCGACGTTGGGGATCGATCGGGCTTTGGCGGTTTTGGGGGCCGGGGAGCGGTACGGGTTTCCCTGTCTGGTTATCGACGCGGGAACCGCGCTCACCTTCACGGGAGTGGACGCGGGGCGGCGGTTGATGGGGGGGGCGATCTTGCCCGGATTGGGGCTTCAGTTCCGGAGTTTGGGGGAACGAACCGCGAACTTACCGTATCTGGAGCTTCCAGGGGAATTGCCGCCTTTGTGGGCGCGAAATACGCGGGAGGCGATCGAGAGCGGCATTATTCACACGCTCCGGGCGGGAATGGAGCGATTTATCGAGGATTGGTGGAAAAGGTACCCGGACAGTTCGATCGTTCTGAGCGGGGGGGACGCGGATAGATTGGAACGGTACTGGCGGGCGGGAGAGGGAAGAGCGATCGGAAAGTTGAGGCTCGATCGAACCCTTATTTTTCAGGGAATATTATCGGTGTCGGTTCCCTTTTTCAAGCGCGATCCCATCCCGCCCATCCAGATTTGAATTGACGATTTTCAATCGATCGATGACCGACATCCCTTCTTCGAGGAACCGAAAACTTTACGACTTCTGTAAGGAAAAGTCGGACGAAAAAATACCCCCCGAACGTCAAATCCTTCCGTTTCTCAACGAGTAACCCCCGCTTATTTTTCCCCGAGATTCGGGTAAATTCTTTCGGGGAAACCTATCGCTAATTTCCCGATCGAATTAAACGGCTTCTTCTTCCTGCAATAACCAGAAACCCGCGAAGGATTCCGATTCGGGACTCGATTGAACGGCGAGGAAATGTAGATTGCCGGCCTTACTTTTGGCCGTCTCGAAATTTTTCGCCTCTGTTAGCGTTTCCGGATCGGTGACATTCACGAGAATCCAACTGTCACTAACTCCCGTTTCCAGACGGATTATCGCCTTCGGATTCGTTTCTAACTTTAAATAGGCCATCTCTAACCCGGACATCCAACCGGCGAGGGGTAGCGCGCGGGGAGAGAAAATAACTAAACCGGGAATTTTCGTCGCTTCATCCAATCCCATCGCCTTCAAGGGAAGAACCTCGCCGAAACCGACCTCCCATTCCGAATAATCGTCAAAAGCCCCGACTTCTAGGGTAACGAACGCCCATTTATCGCTTTTATCGCCCCGGACGGCATCGGGCAGGGGAACCGCGTTTAGAGGGGGATACTGTACCGAGGCGACATTGACGAGGGCTTCGTTATAGCCTTCCTGATTCGGGTAAAAGTCCCGGTTTCTTTCCTCTAGCCATCGGGTGAGGGCGTGGGTTCGGCGGCTGGGGGCGGCGGGAATACCGATATCCTCGCAGGCTTTGACGATCATGTTGTTCATCTGGCGCCGGAAGAAACGGATTTTTTTCGGGGTGACTCCGGCTTCTTCGATGGCGGCGGTAATCGCTTCTCCCAGCCAGAGAGAATTGACGGTTTTCGCGGGACAGTACCGGGCGAAACGGAAGAGAGCGTCGGGGGATCGATCGATCTCGGTCGGTGTTTCACAGATCAGAACTTCCCAGCGTTTTTTATTTTCTTCATCGACAACCGGGCGAGAGTAAAAATCGAGTTCCCAAATGGTCATTGTAAACGTGAATAATAAACGGTAAAAAATGGGGTTATCGATCGAGATTCGTTCCGCCGCCCACCACCTGACGCACTCGATAGATGGGGCGTTTTTGCGACTCGTGATAGGTTCGCATCAGCACTTCCGCGAGCAGACCGAAACAGAATAATTGTATCCCCGTTAATAAGAATAACACCGCTAGGATTAATAGGGGACGACTGCCGATCGACTGCCCGAAACCGAGCTTGAGAATCGTCAGGTAGGTTCCTAAAATTACCCCTAAAACCATCGATAACAGCCCGAAAGACCCGAAGATGTGCATCGGGCGGGTCAGGAATTTTTTGATGAAAAATACGGTAAATAAGTCCATAACGACGCGGATCGTGCGTCCCAAGCCGTATTTACTCTTTCCGAAGCGTCGCGCGTGATGGTTAACGGGAATCTCGGTAATTTTCGCGCCCTCGATAAAGGCTAGGGCGGGAAGGAAACGGTGCAGTTCGCCGTAAAGGTTCATATCGGCGATCAATTCGGCTCGATAGGCTTTCAAAGAACAGCCGTAGTCGTGCAATTTTACCCCTGTCACCTTTCCGATGATCCAGTTGGCTATTTTTGAGGGTAAAAGCCTAGTTAAGCGGTCATCCTGGCGTTTTTCCCGCCAACCACTGACGAGATCGTATCCTTCGGCCAGTTTCGCTAATAATCGGGGAATATCGTTCGGATCGTTCTGGAGATCGCCGTCTAGGGTGACGATCACCTCGCCGGTCGCGTAGTTGAACCCGGCCGCCATCGCCGGGGTTTGCCCGTAATTGCGTCGCAGGATCACCGCTTTGAGATCGTGGCGATTTCGGGCGAGATCGGTCAATATTTCCGCCGAACCGTCCCGCGATCCGTCATCGACACAGATAATCTCGTAATCTAGCTGTAGGGTTTGCAAAACGTCGGCGATGTTGTTGACTAGATGGGGGATACTGTCCACCTCGTTGTATACGGGGACGACCACCGATAGCCGGTAGGGGAAAATCTCGCGGGTTCGATCGTTCGATATGCCGGGGGACGGGAGGGATTGCATGACCGATACAGACAGTTTGGGGGATTATATCACGGACGCTTCCCGCTCGCGGTAAAGTTCCGAGCCGTCCTCCCCCCTCCCCCTCACCTCCCTTATCTCCCTCATTTCCTACCCGCTATACCCTATCCTCCTGGCGTTTTTTCAAGATAGCCTCGCGAAATCCCAGGACAACGAAGATATTGGACAGGGTGAGAAAAAATTCGGCGCTTCCGTGTAACCAATCGACGTTCGCGAGTTCTTTGCCGTAGTGAATCTTGGCGTAGATTCCCGCGGGAATGGTGACGATAACGAAGATTAACAACACGTAAAAGCCGATTAGGGCTAAACGGGGCATTTTCCCCGATCGAGTGATAAACCAGAGAAAGCCCAGATAGGGAAATAGGGAAACCGCGAACAAGGTATCTTTACTCATTTTTAGCCGGGATTCTCGTCGATCGCCACAGCCACCAACCGGCGAGACAGAGCGTTATATTGCCCAGTACGGTCATCGCCGCCTGTAGGGTGACAAGCCAGGATAGGGCCGGGGGATTATCGAAAAAGTGCCACGTACAGGCACACATGGCGCTGATTAACGAGGGTAACATCCCGAAGGATAACCAACGCCAGGATCGATCGCCGCTTACCTCGCCATAGGTCCAAACGCACCAGATAGCGGCGATCCACTCGATAACACTCGAAATATGAACGATCCAGGTGGGAATTGATAGGGCGGTCATTTGGGAAGGCAGGGGGCAGGGGGCAGAAGGCAGGAGGTGAGGGAGATGGGGGAGTTTTTGGGGGAAAGGGGAAGGGGAAAAGGGAAAAGACTACTGTTCGGCCTTTACCCTTTTCCCTCTTATCCTGCCTCCTAAGTCCTAACTCCCGCGATACTTTCTAGCCATCCGATCACTTTTTCGCCGAGACGGACGTTATCGAGTCGATCGATCTCGCGGATTCCGGTGGGGCTGGTGACGTTGACTTCGGTGAGGTAGCCGCCGATCACGTCCAGTCCGACGAAAACCAGGCCATCGCGACGCAATTTCGGGGCGAGGGTGGCGCAGATCTCTAACTCGCGAGGGGTGATTTCCGTTCTCGCGACCCGTCCCCCGACCGCCATGTTACCACGAAACTCCAAGCCGGTCGGGATACGATTGACCGCGCCGATCGGTTCGCCGTCGAGGACGATAATGCGTTTATCCCCGTCTTTGGCCGAGGGGAGATAGGTTTGAATCATCACCGGTTCCTGCCCCCATCTCGTACTGATCTCGATCATCGAGTTAAAATTGCGATCGTCGGGGTTGAGGAAGAGAATTCCCTCTCCCGCTTTGCCCCCGAGGGGTTTGAGGACGGCCGCGCCTTTTTCGGTGACGAATTCGCGAATGATGGCTTTATCCTGCGAGACGATCGTTTCCGGCATCACCGACGCGAACTGTAGGGTGTATAGTTTCTCGTTGGCTTCCCGGAGTCCTTGCGGGGAGTTGATCACGCGGGTTCGCGCGGGGTCGATCAGTTCCAGAAGATAGGTGGCGTAGAGATAGGGAATCGTCACGGGGGGATCTTTCCGCATCCAGACGAAATCCATTTCTTCGAGCGGGGTGAAAACGGTTGCGGAGATTCGATACCATTCGGGAACCGAGATCCAGCGATCGCCCTTCAATTCCACCGGGACGAGGTGAACCCGCGAGAGTTTCGCCCACGCTTTGCCGTCGATGGCGCTGAGATCGCTCATGGCGGCGATCCAGACCTCGTGACCGGCTCGATCGGCGGCTTCCATCAGCGCGACACTGGTATCGTGGCCCGGATCGAGACGCTCGATCGGGTCGATAATAAAGGCTAGTTTCATGGAGGGGGAATCCTTACCGTTACTGTAAGAGCGGGTCTAATTCTCCCTGTCCGTCCAGGGCGTGGAGATCGTCACAACCGCCGATATGTCGATCGTCGATGAAAATCTGCGGTAAGCTTCTCCGTCCGTTCGCTCTCTCGGCCATTTTCGCGCGGGACTCGTTATCCCCGTCGATGCAGTATTCGGTGAAATCTACCCCTTTTTTCGTTAATAAGGCTTTCGCCCGGATGCAGAAAGGGCAGGAACTCCAAGTGTAAATTTCTACGTTAGCGGCCATGCGATTCCCTCGATCGGGTTAACTATTTTCTTCCATTTTAGTCTCTCGCGCGGGGGGAACCGAGATTTTCGGGAACGCTTGGCTCGCCCCCCGTCGGTTTCCGGTCACTCGATCGAGCTTGCCGGACGTTTCTCCAACCAGCGTCGGGTTCCGAAAAATTGGCAGGAGAGGGCGGCCACTTCCGAGGCTTTTTGTAGGGCCGAGGGAAAATCGGTCTGTAGAATAAAGTAACAGAACGCCCCGTGAAAGATATCTCCCGCGCCTAATGTATCGATCGCCCGTACCGGATTCACCTCGATCGCTCCCCTTTCCCCGAGGGCGCTATACTCGATCGCTCTCTCCCCGTCGGTGATGGCGATATACGGAATCCGGAAATCCTCTAGGTACGCGAACACGTCCTCTTTATCGCTACAGGATGGCGGGTAAAAATCCGCGCTGACGATCGAATAATCGACGAAGGGCAGGATCTTCTCGAATCCCTCTTTCCAACTGCCCCCGTCGATCGCCACGGGAATCCCTCTCTCTCGCGCCTGCCGGGCGATCGCTTCGCCGACGACGATCTGATGTCCGTCTACAAGCACAATATCGATATTTTGTAAAGGCTCCTCGGGTAAATATCGGAGATCCGCCCGCGCGCGCGTGGCGTTGAGGGAGATGACCGCTCGTTCCCCGGTCGTTTCGGTGACGGTAATCGAGGAAATCGGCGGGATCTCCGACCAATCCGGCCGTAAATCCCGCGAGATCACTTGATGTTTTTCTAGATCCTCTCGAATTAACCCGGTGATGGGATGTTGTCCCAGCGCGCTATATACAAGAGATTTTCCCCCTAACCCCGCGAAAGCGACCGCCGCGTTCGTGGCCGGCCCCCCGGCCGCGATGGTTTGCTCGATCGCTACCACTTTCTCGTTCGCGCCCGGATAGCGTTCCGTCCGGTAAATCCAATCCAACGTCGTCAGACCGATAAATAGACCTTGTTTCATAAGCGAGTCGGGAGACGGGGGGGTGAGGGGGGTGAAAGGGGAAAGGAGGAAGAAAGCTCTTTTCCTTTTTCCGGGGTCCCTTTTCCCCGAAAAACTCCCCATCCCCCCATCCCCCCATCCCCTACCGAACTTCTCCCCCGACAATTTACAACGATCCCTGACGTGAGAGTGTTATAATTGGCGAGGTAAAATTTTGTAACAATTATTAATCTTGAACCCGACCTACCGAGCGCGTTGTTACACGGGCTACCCGAAAATTTGTGCGAAGGCACTCGATCCTATACACTTCCCTAGGATCGATCGCCGATGGGAACTTTTTCCCGAATCTGGCAAGAATTATTAGACCCCGCATTATACCATGAGTTCTGTTCTGAGTCAACAGCGAGCGATGATCACCGGGGCCGGGAGTGGCATCGGGAAAGCGACCGCTCTAGCTTTCGCGGGCGCGGGGATCGATCTCGCCTTAATCGGTCGGAATTTGGAGAAACTGGAAGCCACCGCGATGGCCGCCCGCGATCTGGGGGTGACGGCGACGGCTTACGGCATGGATCTCGCGGAGATCGATCGGGTCGAGGAACGGATCGCGCGCGTCGCCGACGAGTTCGGGCCGATCGACATCCTCGTGAATAACGCGGGGATGGGCTACACGAACCCTCTGGCCGATACGCCCCTCGGTGATTGGCGGAAGGTGATCGATCTCAATCTGACGAGTCCGTATTTATGCGCGCGGGGGGTTTTGCCCTCGATGCGCGCGCGGGGTCGGGGAATGATTATTAACGTCTCGTCGATCGCCGCGGAAACTCCCTTTCCCGGATGGGGAGCCTATAGCGTCAGTAAAGCGGGCCTGGTCGCTTTCTCCCGTACCCTAGCGGTGGAAGAGCGGGCCAACGGCATCCGCGTGACGATTATCACCCCCGGCGCGGTGAATACCCCGATCTGGGATACGGACAGCGTGGAAGCCGATTTCGATCGCTCCGCCATGCTCACCCCGGATATCATCGCCGGAGCGATCCTGCAAGCGGTTTCCCTGCCGGCCGGGGCTGTCGTGGAAACGATGACCATCACGCCTAGCGCGGGAGCGCTCTAACCCGATTTTCTTTCTTTCTTTCATCTATCACTTCGCCCACGGGCTTTGTAAATTTATGACCATCGCTACTTCTAACGGTTTGAACGGTAATCTTTCGGACACTATTAACGCCCGTCTCTCCACCCGTCCCGATCGCAACACCCACAACGGTAAAGCCGCCGAGATCCATCCGACGACGGAAGAAAATAAAGAACAGATGATGGACGCGGTAAGGAATATTCTAGAGGCGGTCGGTGAAGATCCCGAACGGGAGGGTCTACTGAAAACGCCGAAACGGGTCGCCGAGGCGATGCAGTTTCTCACCCAGGGCTATAGCCAATCCCTGGAAACCCTCGTCAACGGGGCGATCTTCGATGAAGGTCATAACGAGATGGTCTTGGTGCGCGACATCGATTTCTTTAGCCTCTGCGAGCATCATATGCTTCCCTTCATGGGACGGGCGCACGTCGCCTATATCCCCAATCAAAAGGTGGTAGGCTTGAGTAAACTGGCGCGGATCGTGGAAATGTACTCGCGACGCTTACAGGTACAAGAGCGCCTGACCCGTCAGATCGCCGAGGCGATTCAAGAAATTCTCGACCCGCAGGGGGTGGCCGTGGTCATGGAGGCGACCCATATGTGTATGGTGATGCGCGGGGTACAGAAGCCGGGGTCTTGGACGGTCACGAGCGCCATGTTAGGGGTGTTCCAAGAGGAGCAGAAAACCCGCGAGGAGTATTTAAATCTCATCCGTCATAAGCCGAATTTCTTCTAGCGATCGGCTTTTGGAATAAATTTGTCGGTTATCCGTCTTTAGCCTAGTGCCGGGGACGGATAATTTTTTCGGCCGCGGCCGCGGGTGAGGGGGATGGGGAGGTGAGGGAGATGGGGGAGGTGAGGGAGATGGGGGAGATTATAAAGATAAGTAATCTCCTGCCTTCTGCCTCCTGCCTCCTGCCTCCTGCCTCCTGACTCCTGACTCCCGCCTCCTGACTTTTTTAATCGTCGAAATGCCGGATAATCGCGCTGGCGAATTCGGAGCATTTTAGCGGGGGATCGACGGGGGGTTCCATGAGACGGGCGAGATCGTAGGTGACTTCCCGATGGACGATCGCCGCCGCGAGGCCTTTTTTAATCAGATCCGCCGCTTCCTGCCATCCCATGTATTCCAACATCATCACCCCGGAGAGAATCACCGAACCGGGATTGATTCGGTCTAATCCCGCGTGTTTCGGGGCAGTTCCGTGGGTGGCCTCGAAAATGGCGCAGGTATCGCCGATATTCGCGCCCGGTCCCATGCCGAGACCGCCGACGATCGCCGCGGCCGCGTCGGAGAGATAATCGCCGTTGAGGTTCATGGTGGCGAGGATGGAATACTCGTCGGGACGGGTCTGGATCTGTTGGAAAATGCTGTCGGCGATGCGATCGTTCACCATCACCTTATCTTTCCATTTCCCGTTGCCGTGGGTCTCCCAGATCGAGGTCAGGACGCTTTCCACTTCCTGACAGACTTTCGCTTTTTTCTCGTCGGTGAGCGCGTCGTAACCGGGTTCCACCATGCGCGCGTTGTCCTCGACGCTGAGATCGGGGTTTTTCTCCTTATTGCCGAGAATCCAGGACTCGCGTTCGGTCACGCAATCGGCGCGGAATTCCGCGGTGGCTAACTCGTAACCCCAATCGCGAAACGCCCCCTCGGTGTATTTCATAATATTGCCCTTGTGGACGAGGGTGACTTGGTTTTTCGGTTTGGGGAGACGGATCGCGTGTTCGATCGCCCGGCGGACGAGTCTTTGCGAACCCTTTTTACTGATCGGTTTGATGCCGATGCCGGAGTCGAGGGGAATCTGTTTCTTGCCGTGTTCGGGAGTGGCGGGAATCAGTTCCGCGTTCAGGTAATGGATCAGTTTTTCGGCGATGGGCGATCCCTCTTTCCACTCGATGCCTAAGTATATATCCTCGGTATTTTCCCGGTAGACGATCACATCGAGTTTATCGGGACTTTTGTGGGGGGAGGGGGTTCCCGCGTAGTAGCGGCAGGGGCGAACGCAGGCGTATAGGTCGAAAATCTGGCGGAGAGCGACATTCAGGGAACGGATACCGCCGCCGATCGGGGTGGTTAACGGTCCCTTGATGGCTACACCATATTCTTTGATAGCTGTCAAGGTATCTTCCGGGAGATATTGATAGGTTCCGTACAGTTCGCAAGCCTCGTCCCCGGCGTAGACTTTAAACCAATGAATTTTCCGTCGGTCCCCGTAGGCGGTCGCCACGGCCGCGTCGATCACTCTTTCCGTGGCGGGCCAGATATCGACTCCCGTACCGTCGCCGCGGATGAAGGGAACGATCGGATCGTCGGGAACGATGGGTTTCCCGTCGGCGAAGGTGATTTTCGAGCCGGTAGTGGGCGGTGTGATTTTCTCGTACATAGACTGGCGTGGTGAAGTGAACGATCGTACCCGATCGATTGTTGACAGAGTGTAACGCGCTCCCCGCGCGAACTCGGAACTTTTCGGGAATTTCTTAAGATTAAATGAAGGCGATCTCCGTGGAAATGACGCGGGCGAATCGGCGATCGCGGGTTTTACAGAACGCGGCCACCGCCGAAACGCGGGTTTCCCCCAAAAAATCGATCGGAAACGGGTCGATCGATGTTCGTTCGATCGAAGATTTGGGAATTTTAAAAATAGGAATTCGGCGAGCGTTTCTAGCGAGAGGCTTTCCGAAATACACGAAGATCTCGTTTCCGGCACGCGGGAGTCCGGGAAATTACTGTCACGCGAGCCGGCGGAATTCAACCCGGTAGGTAAATTCGAGCAGATCAATCCAAGTCAAGCAACGATCATGTCAAATTCCAGCCATCGATTATTCTGTCGTTTAGATGGGCTTGCCCCGGCCGCGCGGGAACAGAAAAGGGCGAACGTGTCGAAATCGCTCGGCCTGCTCGAAACCGAATCGGTTCCCGTTTTTGACGAGGCCACGCAAACGGCGGCGAGATTTTTAGAGGTACCGATCTGTTTCTTGGGGATCATGGTACACGATCGATTGTGGATTAAGGCATCGGTGGGACTCTCGCGGTTAGGATTGATGAATCCGCTGGCAACGTCCCGTCAGATTCCCCGATCCGAAGCGTATTGCACCTACGTGGTGGACGCGCAACAAACGCTGTGCATCGAGGATACTTTGCGGGAAACGGTTTTCGCCGGGAGTATTCTGGCACAACACTATCACGTCCGCTCCTATCTGGGAACCCCGCTCGTCACCCATGACGGTTTCTGTATCGGGACGCTGGCCGTGATGGATACCGTCCCCCGACAGTTCGCGCCGAAAGATATCGAGTTTCTGGCGCTGATCGCCCGCTGGTGTCTACGCGAGTTCGAGCGGGATCATCTGTTACAGGCGCGCGCGTCGCGACAGGAAGAATGGGGAGAGGGGGCGATCGATTGTCCGTCGCGCGCGCTCGAAACGCTCGATCGTTCCACCCGACGCGAGCCGGCCTACTCGATCAGCGATATCAAGCTAGAATTACTCGGGGAACTGACGCGAGAACTGCGAACCCCCCTGACGACGGTGATCGGGATGGCCAGTATTCTCGGGGGCGAGGTGTTCGGTCCCCTGACCCACAAACAGAAAGAATACGTCAAACTGATCCACAATAGCGGTCAGCAGTTAAATACGCTGGTTAACGAGATCCTCCGCCTGGAAACCACCCGCGAGGAAACCGGAAAACCGAACTTGGTTCCGGTGAATCTGGAAATGCTCTGTCAGCAGATCCTCGGCGATCTGTCCTCGATGGCCGCGGGAAAACGGCAGGAGTTGCGTTTATCGGTCGAACCGGGAAAACGGCTCTTCCTGCTGGATAAGGAGAAGGTTCAGCAGGCACTGTACTATCTCGTCGCCAGTTCGATCGAATCGTCGGAAACCGGCGGGGAGGTGCGGGTACATATCTCTAGGCGCGCGGCCACCCTCAATATCGCGCTCTGGGTGACACATCCCTGGCTCGGGGATGGCTTGCCCCAGGTCAAACTGTACGCGTCGGCCCTCGCCAACGGATCGGTGGAACGGGAGATTTTACCCGCGTGGCCGGCGATCGATCGATTGGAGGAGCGAGCGACCGATCGGGTACTGACGATCGCCACGTTAGAGGAAAATTTAGCCCGTTTAAAAACTCACGATGGCAAACGGGAGGAAAGGAGTCCTCAAGCTTTACTCGGACTTCTACTCGCTTGCTATCTCGCCGAACACCAGAACGGTAAAATCGTCATCCAGGGTTCCCCGGAATCGGGTTATCGCTACGTGCTTCAACTGCCCAAAATCGAGACGGAGGAAGGTTAGGGTGTGGGGAGATGGGGAGTGGGAAATCAATAGATAATTTCAGAAAGTTATTCCCTACACCCTTCCCTCCTGACTCCTGACTCCTGACTCCTGCCTGACAAAAATACACCCCCCTAGCGAGCTAGGAGGGTGCGGGAGTTAGCGAGCGATCGAATTACACGGCCATCTGGCTTTGTAGTTGCCGTTTGGCTTCTTTAAAGCGGGTGGCGAGTTGTTCGCTCTCGTCGCTGGAACAGTTGTTCCGGATGGCGGCGAACATGGTGCTTTCCTCTTGACGGATGTGGTCGCCGACGATATCCATCAGTTGTCGGATCGTGTCTTTGAAATTCGACGCGGAGGGACTCATGGCTTTCAGTTCGTTGAGGAGAACTTTCATGCGCGCCTGCTCGTCGTAGAGTTCCTGCGTGTCGTCGTAGAAAGAACGGACGGTCGGATAGACTACCTGTTCTTCCGCTTCCGCGTGAACGTTCAGATCCATGTATAACTGACCGAAATACTCTTGTATTTTCTTGGGGTCGTTAGAGTTGAGGATCTCGGTCATGAGCGTGTTCGCTTTATTGTGATCGAGACGGAGGACATCCTGAATGTTCATGTCCGATTTATCACTCGTCTGGGTGACGGCACTACCGAACACGCCACTGAGCGCGGCCACCGCGTCCTGCACCCGTCCCCAAACGCCCTGATCCGGATCGCGACCGATCAGTTCGCGGGTTCCCAAGACCTCTAGAATTCCCTTGAGTTGTTCCTGGTGGGCGCGGTTTTCAAAGTTAACCGTGTTCAGGGGAGCGATCGCCGCTTCCACGTCCGCGCCGACTAACTGCCCCGCTTTATGAACGAGTAAACCGGACATAACTTGACCGTGTTTGAGCAGTTCGTGTTGGGCGACTTTTTCATAGAAGCTCAACTCGGAACCCCGCATCAGTCCCTGTACTTTGTTCACCATCTCGCTCACGGTTTGGCGGGGTTCGGATTGGATGCCGTACTGTACCATCACGGTTTCGAGGATGCCCAGATTTTTCCGGTCATCTTCGAGCATCTTTCTAAAGCGATCGCTGATGTCTCCATCCCGGCTTTCCCGTAGGAACTGTTCCTCGTTGGCGATCGATAAATTTTGAATGGCTTTCATATCGGCGAGTTTTTCCGCGATCGCCATCCGCTTTTCGTCGGTCAGAGTAGTCACCATAAAAGATGTTCTCCCTTGATTTTCTAGAATCGGTTTTATACCAGTTGTTCTACAAATAATCTGACACGCCGAGCGGGGAAAATCCATCTACTTTTTGATAGGAACGCTCTCGTACCTTTGGGAATAAGTATGATTTTTCTGACCTTTATCTATCTCTAGAATGATGATTTATAGCGGTTTTTTCCGTGGTAAAAAACGGGGGAGGCTGGGGGGTAGCTCTTAGCGCTCGGCGATCGGTTTTTCAGGAACGGTTTCGTTCCTCGCTAGAGAGCGGCGATCGGCAATCGGCCGTCGTCGCGGGCGCGCTCGGTGGCGGTCTTTGAAAGCCGATCGCCGAGCGCTGAAAGCTTGATCGTTAAATAGGTATTGTCGGGATCGATCGGCAGGGTTCGCGCGGTTTGCTTCTGTAGATCTAGCTCGATTCCTAACGCTTCTAGGGGGATCACACCCAATAAAGGAGAGCGATTCCGGGGCAATTCCAGACATTCAAAAGTTCCCTCCCGATCGAACAGGGCGATCGTCGCGTCCCGGAATAATCTCACCCTTTCGATCCCCCCGGCCATCTCCACCTCGACATCTCGCAATACTTCTAAACCGAGTTGTTCGATAATATCGATCGGTAAACAGAGCGTGGTCGCTCCCGTGTCGAGGAGGACACGATCGAGGGGGATGGAACGAACAAGCTCGGCGGAGATAATCCCGCGATCGGCGAGAATCCGATCGGCCCGATTGGTAATCGTTAGCGTGACGAAAATAGATCCCATACTGGAACCTCCGGGAATCGGGAACGGGGAATAACGGAAATGATTTCGATCGTAACTCTACTATAATTCACAATTTACCGATTCTTTCTCGGATTATAACTTTCGATAGAGAATGTCGTTATTTTTCAGTTTGTTAATCGATCCCGAAAACGAAGTTTCCCCGATCGCTTTTCCGTCTATCCTTTCGATTCGGGGGAAAAATTCGGGATAGCGATCGCCTCTCCCCTCTAGTAGAAGCGAGCGGAAATTCCCGCGGGGTAAACTCGATCGAGAGTAAGCGGGCTTTGAAAAAATATGACGGTTTCAGGAACGAACCGGGGAACGGAGGTCGCCATTTTTCCCACCCCCGAGGACGCTCGATCGGCGATCGAGACTTTACTTAACGCCGGTTTTCCCGAGGACAGACTACACCTCGAACGGCGATCGCTCGATTTGAAAATGCGTTACTACGAGGCGGCCACGAGAGAGGGGGCGAAAGGTGGGGCGCTGATCGGGGCGGTTCTCGGCGCTTTAGCGGGCTATACCTTTACTTTTCTCGTCAATTACCTGCCCGATTCCGCGGCGGCCAATCCGGACGCGAACCCTTTTCTGGGAATCGTTTTCGGGGCGATCGTCGGCGCGGCCGGGTTCGGCTCGATCGGGGCGCTCTCCGGTAGCGACGCGCCGAGAACCCTACCGCACAGCGATCGGGCCGTGACCGAAGAGTATACAATCTCGATCGAGGGAGATGAAGACGAAATTCAAAGAGCCAAGGAAATTTTAAGCTAATTTCCCTTCGCGGGCTTTCAGCGGCCGGAGGAGGCAGGAGGCAGGAGTCAGGAGTCAGGAGTCAGGAGGGAAAAATACCATTACTATCTCCCCACTCCCCATCCCCCTATCCCCCCATCTCCCCATCTCCCTATCTTCCCATCTCCCCATTCCCCATGCAATTTGTAGCCGATCCGCCGATCGCCGTGAAAATTCAAAAGATGAAAGAGCGGATTCGCTGGCGAGATCCGGAGATTAGCCGCCGGAAAATCGATCAAACGCGCTTTTTTCTCGACGATCCTCGCGGGGATTCGCCCGAGTTTTCCTTTCTCGTTATCGGCGATACGGGAACCGGACAGCAGAAGTACAATCCCCAGCGTCAGGTGGCGCTACGGATGTTGCCCCATCTCGCCGACTGTCGTTTCACCCTGCACACCGGGGACGTGGTGTATCTGGTGGGTTCGAGCGAGTATTACCCGGAAAACTTCATCAAACCCTATAAAGAGATGCTAGTGGGGGGCGATCGACCGGAAACGATCGATCTCGATCGGATTCTCTTTAAAACGCCGATGTTTCCCGTTTTAGGCAATCACGACTATTACGATCTGCCCCTACTCGAAGGGGTATTTTCCGGCTTAACCCTACCTTTTCGGCGTTTTTTAAGCTTGAGATGGGATCTCGACGTGGGTTGGCACGGTTCCCATCAGGGACAGGCTTTCGCGCGCGCTTTTCTCGATTATCTCGCCCGTTTCGAGCGCGGCCCGCGGTTCGGGGAACATCTCGATCGCCACTACGACGCGCCGACGGACACGGGGTACTGTTTACGCTACCGTCCGGGCGTTTTTACCCGTTTACCGAACCGATACTACACCTTCCGCCACGGGGGTATCGATTTCTTCGCCCTAGACTCGAACACCTTTAACGCGCCCTCGCCGATCCCGAAAACGGGGGAGGGGGAGGTATTGCGGCATCAGTTAGAACAGCAATTGCAGGATCTGGAGGCGGAAGAAGGGGCGATCGCGCGGGAACTCGATCGGGCGATCCGATCTACCGAGGAAGAGGAAATAATTCACGATCTACGGGTTAAATTGGAACAGATCGAGGAAATGACCCTCGATATCCGGAAACAACTGGAGACAACCGGCGAACCGGCGATCGATCTCGAACAACTCGACTGGTTAGAGCGGAATCTGGTCGAATCCTGGAATCGCTCCGAGGTACGCGGCCGGGTACTGTTTTTCCACCATCCCCCCTACGTGACGGAAGCGACAAAATGGAATCTCGCCCAAACCCGCGCTATCCGTCAGAATATTCGGGAAGTTTTGCGTAGGGTATTAAATATACTGGGAAAACGCCCCGATAATCGTCCGCTCGTCGATTTAGTGCTTAACGGACACGCTCACTGTCTGGAATACCTGCGAACGATCGATCCCGCGCGCGCGGACGCGGGGATTCCCTGGTTCGTCTGCGGGGGCAGTGGTTACAGTTTACGCCGGCAACGGCCGGAGGGGGGAGATCTCTACGAGGACGGGAAATTAATGGCTCGATCGGGTCTTTTTGTCGGTCGTAGCGGTCAGGGTTCGCGAAAACGCCGTCCCTACTCTTTCTTACGCGTCGATACGTTACCGGGAACGCCGCCACGCTTTCTCGTTCGCCCGAACGTGGTCGAACGCGTCGGCAAGGAATGGAACTGTCGGGAATTACCCGCGATTCCGATTTGAATAAAAGGTAGTTTGTCAAGTATTTTTAGCGAGAATTAACAGAAAAGAGAGAAATAAAATCAACCTTTTCGATCGATCGAAAAATTTTCTCCCGTCGGTCGCGGGAAATGAAGTGAAGCCCGATAATTAAATATTTGTAACCATTTCCTATTTTTTCTAGCTGTTAAGCTAACCCGCGGGTAAATTCTAAGCTTATAGGTTTCCTCCTGCCTCCTAACTTCCGCCTCCTACCTTCTACGTTTCAAGTTAGAGTCCAATCCCCCGATCGATCTTTCTGGAGAAAGATAGAAAGAAATCGAGATTTTGTTAGGCTTGATACGGAATGAGAAATCGCAGAATTCAAGAGGATTTAACATCGTGAATCCAGTCGAAAACACCATTATATCCGCCAAAGAAACCATCACGAAACCGATTCCCACCCCACCGCCGTTAACCGAAAATTCCAGCGCGGAAGCGTTAAAAAAACGCCTGAACTGGGGAGAACCCGCGTTAACGATCATCGACGCGCGGAAACGGGAAGATTTTAACCAGGAACATATCACGGGCGCGATGTGTATGCCCTTCGATGTTCTGGTGAAAACCGCCCGCGATAGTTTACCGTGGAACCGCGATATCTACGTCTACGGGGAGAACGACGATCGGGCCGAACAAGCGGCGAACGCTTTACGAGAAGCGGGTTTCCCGAATGTTTCCCATTTAGAAGGGGGAATTCAAGGTTGGAAAGACGCGAACGGGCCGATGGAAGGGCCGCTTACCTGGAATCACGGGCGGGTTCGTATCTTCAATCAGGGAAGAAAAGATTGATTTTCCCGATCGACCCCCGCCGATTCTACCTATAAATTTCCATTTCATCGAGGGCTAACTATGAAAAAGATCATCAACTTTCTCCAACGGGTAAACCTCGCGAGAATCGTTCTCGTCTTTCTTGCGGGCGCGGTTCTTTTCGTCAGTACCGCGTGTACCAACCCGACGAACGTGGCCAGAAGAGTGGATAGTAACTATCCCGATCAACCCTCCGCTCGCGATAATCGATTGATGTCCGGCGGCGATACGCAACGGACGCGGCGAGATAATCCCCCGTCCTACCGCCTCGATCGCAATATGGAACGGCACATGGAAGAGAGCTACACCCCCACCGCGCCGAGAAAGGGCATGAACGAGGGATTAGATGTAGATATCCGCCAGAAAGATAACTATTCCGCCGCGCAGAAAAGAACCGAACAGTTAGTCGATCGGGCCGAGAAACGCCTCGATAAAACCAGTCGTGTCGGCGATATGGAACGTCGCGCTTCCGAGGAAGGTATCCGGAGAAATTACGATAGCGATCGGACCGCGGAGAAAGTGAGCGATTCCCTCGAAGATATGGGACGCGGCGCGCGACGCGGTTTGGAAAACCTGAAAGAGAACGTCGGTTCGGCGATCGATGACGCGTCCGGCAATGTTAAAGACATGACTCGATAACCGGTCGATCGATCGCGGTATCGAACGGGAAAGGGGAAAGGGAGAAGCTTATCGCTCCCGCTCCCCTTTTTTCCTGTATCCCGGCAACCCTTCCCCGGAAATCACCGTCAGAACCCTAACTCCTATGGACGTTTTTCTTTCTCGTGTTAGACTTCCGTTTTTAGGATTAATATTCCGTTAAGCTTTACACTAAAACCTTTACCTGGGAAGGAGCGCTGAATGATGCAAAGAAGAGTTCGAGTACCGGTCGCCATTACCCTAGTCGTTACCAGCCTGATGGCTAACCTCTTAACCGCCTGTTCGGGAAATCAAACCGCGGAGAATCCGTCCCCCGGTTCCTCCCCCGCGGCCACCGGTTCCTCTCCCGCGGCCGCCGGTGGCGATGGCGGCTTGAAACTCGGCGCGTTACTGCCGATCACGGGGGATCTCGCGGCGATCGGTCAGAATATGCCCGAAGCCGCCCAGTTAGCCGTCGATACGATTAACGCCTGCGGTGGGGTGAACGGCAAACCCGTCACCCTCGTCAAAGAGGACGATCAGACCGATCCCGCGGCGGGCGCGGCCGCCATGTCCAAACTCGCGGAATCGGATAAAGTCGCCGGGGTCGTCGGTTCCTTCGCCAGTAGCGTTTCCGGCGCCGCGGTCGATATCGCCGCTAGAAATAAGATTATGTTAGTTTCCCCCGGTAGTACCAGTCCGGTATTTACCGATCGGGCGAAAAAAGGCGATTTCCAAGGTTATTGGGCGCGTACCGCCCCTCCCGATACCTATCAAGCCGCCGCGCTCGCCGCCCTCGCCAAGAAAAAAGGCTTTGAAAACGTCGGTACGGTGGTGATTAATAACGATTACGGCGTGGGATTCGAGCAAGCTTTCGTTAACGCCCTGACCAAAGCGGGCGGTAAACTGACCAATAAAGATAAACCCGTCCGTTACGATCCCAAAGCCCCCACCCTCGATAGTGAGGCGGCCGCGGCCTTCGCCAACAAACCCGACGCGGTAGCGGCGGTTCTCTACACCGAGACGGGAAGTTTACTTCTCCAGGCGGCCTATAAACAGGGGTTGACGAAGGGAGTTACGGTACTGCTCACCGATGGCGTGTACTCGGAGGATTTCACCAAACAGGTCGGGAAAGGAACCGACGGCAAATCGATTATCGCCGGCGCGTTGGGAACGGTTCCGGGCGCGGATGGAAAAGCGTTAGAAGCTTTTACCAAACTCTGGAAGGAGAAAACGGGTAAAGAAGTGACGGCTTTCGTTCCCCACACCTGGGACGCGGCGATATTGATGATGCTGGCGGCCGAGGCGGCGAAAGCGAACACCGGCGAGGCGAT
Source organism: Pannus brasiliensis CCIBt3594 (assembly GCF_036688125.1). NCBI lineage: Bacteria > Bacillati > Cyanobacteriota > Cyanophyceae > Chroococcales > Microcystaceae > Pannus > Pannus brasiliensis. The sequence continues at coordinate 39,736 of NZ_JBAFSM010000020.1, forward strand.
CCAGAGTAAGATCCGCGAGGTGGCCGGCGGCCCCGGTACGGAAGTTAGCGATGCCTGTCAGGCGATGGAACTGGTTCGCAAGGGGGAAGATATTAACTATCAGGGCGCGAGTGGCAACGTGGACATCGACGAGAACGGCGATGTGGTCGGTAGCTACGATGTCTGGACGGTGAACGACGACGGAACCCTGAAAGTGATCGATAAGGTCTCCCCGGCATTGTAATCGGGGGGGAAGTTTTTCGGAAGAAACGCCCGGTTCGATCGGGCGTTTTTTTTCTGAACGAGAGATCTAGCGCGTTCGGAAATTTGTGTTGATGGCGATCGCGGGATAGAATACGATAATGACTAGGGAGATCTGGCACGATCGAGATTTTATGACTACCCGTAATCTTGTTGATTTACTAATTAGTTGATTTACTAATTACTGGATAGAAATTAATCGCGACTATGTAGAATTAGCGCGAACAAGACCCAATGAATCTAATTATAGACAACAAGAATTATCGGTATGAAAATTTCGCCGTGAAATCCGCCGGGCATTCTAGAGAGAGATTACCATTCTATCTCGGTTAGAATCGGTAAGGTAACGGTGACGATCGTGCCGGTTCCCTCCTCGCTCTCGATCGAGATCTCCCCCCGGTGCGCTTCCACGCAACGCGCGACGATCGCCAGTCCCAATCCCGTCCCCCCGATCCCCTCGACGTTTTCCCCGCGATAGAAAGGTTGGAAAAGATGCGCCCGATCGCTCTGGGGGATACCGATCCCCCGATCCTCCACCCGGAAAATCACCCGATCGCTCTCCACTTTGACGCGAAACTCGACGGGAGTGGCGGCGGGAGAATATTTAATAGCATTTTCTAATAAATTTATCAAGATATGTTTAATTAAATTTACATCCCACAAACCCCGATCGAGTTGTCCCTCGATCGAGAAAAGAATCGGCGATCGATCTTCGCATTTGATCGAGAAAGATTCCACCAATTGTTGACAGAAACCCAACAGATCCACCTCGTCAAACTGCACCGAAAGCCGGCCCGAATCCGCGCGACCGATCAATAAAACTTCCGTTAACAATCGATCCATATCTTTGATCGCCGATCGGATCATCCGGAAGTACGCGACCTGTTGTTCTTTCGTTAACCGATCCCGGCTTTCTTCCAACAATCCCGCGGAAAGTGAAATCTTATTTAACGGGTTGCGGAAATCGTGGGATAGCATGGAAACGAACTCGGTTTTCTGTTGGTTTAACTCCTTGGCTCTCTCCAACTCGCTCGTACTTTCCCGCACCCTCGTCTGTAAAGTTTGATTCGATTCCCGTAAGGCTTCTTCCGTCTGTTTGCGCTCGATCGCGTAACACAGCGATCGGGTCAATCGATCGAGCGATACCTCCCGTTTCATTAAATAATCCTGCGCTCCCCGGCGAACGGCCTCGACCGCAAGATTATCATCATTCGTATTCGTTAAAACGACGATCGGTAAGCGGGGAGCGATTTTCAGTAGAGAATCGAGGGAAGCTATCCCGTAGCTATCCGGTAACGTTAAATCCAGTAAAATCACGTCGAAATCGTTATTCTCTAAAGATTCGATCGCCTCCGCCAACCGTTTCACATGAAACAGATAAAACTCTCTCGCGCTCGCGTCCTTGAGAATTTCGCGGTACAGTCGAGCCTCCGCTACATTATCCTCGATCAATAACACATGAATCGCTCGCGACACTATCATTTTCGCTAAAAAGCTTGAATTTGGGCGGGTAGTAGTCGATCCTTCAACGATGACGATAACGAGTTCGATGACAACGCTCGGCCCGAGAAAACAGGCTGTCCGACTCCCGATCCCCGACGATCGGCCTCTCACTCATTCTGTGGGAAAAGTAACGGTTTCTAACCAGAAAGCCTCTATATTTTTAACAATTTTAAACAGATCGGTCAAGTTACGAGATTTGGTGATATAGCAGTTGACGTGCAGTTCGTAGCTATGAAAAATATCCTCCTCGTTGCGCGAGGTGGTGAGAACGACCACGGGAATCCTTTTTAACCCGGAATCGCCTTTAATCTCCGCCAGTACCTCCCGCCCGTCTTTTTTCGGGAGATTGAGGTCGAGGAGGATGAGATCCGGCCGGGGGGACTCGGTGTAATCCCCCTCTCGCCGGAGATAGGCCATCGCCTCCACGCCATCGCGAACGACGACCAATTCGTGCTGTACGGTGCTGGTTTTCAACACCTCTTGGATGAGGCGGATATCGGCCTTACTGTCCTCCACCAACAAGATAATTTTGCGCGCTACGTCCTCGCCGACGCTCACGATCGCTACCTCCTAGGGGAATGGTGAAATAGAAAGTCGCTCCTTTACCCACCTCGGACTCGACCCAGATCCGGCCGCGATGGCACTCGATAATTTTCTTACAGATCGCCAGTCCCATGCCGGTGCCGGGGTACTCGTCGCGGGTGTGGAGCCGTTGGAAAATGATGAAAATACGCTCGAAGAACCGAGAATCGATGCCGATACCGTTATCGCTCACCGAGAATAGCCATTCCTCGTCCTCCCGTCGGGCGCTGATGTGAATGACCGGAGTTTCGCGGCCGCGGAATTTGATCGCGTTGCCGATCAGGTTCTGGAACAACTGCATTAACTGGGTTTTATCCGCCATGACGATCGGCAGGGGATCGACGGTGATAGCGGCGTGATTTTCGGCGATCCGCCCGCGTAGGTTGGCTAGGGCTTTTTCCAGCGCCTCGTTCGCGTCGATCGTGGTGAATTCCGCCGCTTGCAGGTCCACTTTCGAGTAGGCGAGAACGTCGTCGATCAGGGTTTGCATCAAACTCACCCCCTCGACGGCGAAGGTGATAAATTCTAGCGCGTCCTCGTCGAGTGCCGATCGATAGCGCAATTCCAACAACTGCACGTAGTTCGCCACCTGATTGAGCGGTTCCTGTAAATCGTGGGAGGCGACGTAGGCGAATTTTTTCAACTCCGCGTTCGACAGTTCCAGATCCCGCGCCAGTCGCGCCAGTTCGTCGGCCTGTTTGAGAATGATATTAACGATCGCCTTGCGTAATTCCAGCGCGGCGTTAATTTCCACCGCTTTCCACGGTAAAGATTTCAGGCGGACGGTCTCTTTCCACAGTTCAAAGGATTTGCGGGGGCCCAGACGGATCTCGCCATCGACGCGGACGGTCTCGATCGCTTTCCCCGGATCTCCCCCCCAGTTCACCGTCTGGATCACTTCCGGCCGGAACCAGAGGACGTAATTCCGTTTGGCGATCGGGATCGCCAGTAACCCGCTGGCGATGTCTTTATATTTCCCCGCGTCGGCGTAGAGACGGGGCAGGGAGTTGGTATAGAAAATCTCCTCGTGAACGTTTTTCTCCAGCCAGCCGATCAGGTAGCTTAATTCCTCCTCGTCGGGAGTCTGACCGATCAGCGTGTAATTTCCCCCCAGACAGAGGGCCGCGCCGGTCGCGCCGGTCAGATCGAGTAGATTGGGCTGATGGTTTATCAATCCGTCGATAAAGTTCTCCTCGCGGGTCATGAAATCGACCAATAGCGATTGGATAAAGGTCAATTTCACCCGATAGTCGTAATCCTCGGTTTCCTCGCGCGCGGAGATTTCCGAGAACACCACCCGACCGAGAAACTCGCAGGCTTTGCGGAGTTCGTAGGAAACGAATTTCGGGGTTCGGTGGTGACAGGCGATAATCCCCCAGAGGCGTTTATTCTCGATCAGGGAGATGGTCAGGGACGCGCCGACTCCCATATTGTGCAGGTATTCCAGGTGGCAGGGAGACGCGGCGCGCAGACTGGAAAGGGTGAGATCGATCGATTGCTTGGTGATCGGGTTGACGTTGGGGAAGAGATCGATCGCTTCCGCGGTCGCGTCGGGGATCTGGCGAATCCAGTTGGAACTTAGTAAACGTCGCGCGGGGAAGGGGATATCCGAGGCGGGATAGCGCAGGCCGAGATAGGGTTCGAGTTCGTCGATCTTATCCTCGGCGATCACGTCCCCGTTATCTTCCTCGTCGAATCGGTAGAGCATCACCCGATCGAACCCGGTCATTTTCCGGACTTCCCGGACGATAATGTTACAGAAATCTTTCAGGCTTCGGGTGGCTTCGAGTTTATCGATCGAGGTTTTGGCGAGGTGATAGAAGCTTAAAAAGGGAATGTTCTCGTAGGAGATCGCGGGTTCTAATTCGAGAATCAGTAAATAATCGGCCCCGCGATGGAAGATCGCGTCGAAAACCGCGAACTCGTCCCCGTCGATCCGCGCCCACAGTTTCGAGGGGTTGAGCGCGTCGAAATCGTTGTTCTCGATCGCCTCTTTGAGCGGATCGATCTGGACGGGATCGAAAATTTCCTCTAAAGTTTTGCCGATCAGATCCCGCGGGGAAATCTTCAAGATCGAGCGGGTATTCTCGCTCGCTTGCAGGACTTGTAGATCGGGTTCGCCGAGGACGAATAAAATCCCGTGGGGCTGAATTCGATTGTAGAGATGGATCGGTTCCCGCTCGATCGCCGCGGCCGCGCCCTTGACACCGGCCGAGGGCGCGAGCGTTTCGTGTAAAGCTTCCATGTGTATCGCTCCCCGTTGTTTCTGTATCGAAAACTGTTTTTTATTAAATCGATTTCTCGGGCGTTTCGGGGGAAACGGTTAAATAGATTGAATTTTGTTAACGGAGCGATAAAAAAAGATAGAAAACGTTAGATTAATAGCGAGGTAAACTATAAAAAAAGGAATTCTGGTGGGCTAGGCCCACCCGAGAACTGAATGGATTTACAAACACCCACTGACTTAGGTGGTTTCTTTTAGTATAACGGACTACCGGGCGGGATGACAGGATTCGATCGTTACGAATTACGAGGGAATGTTACAGGATCTAGCCGAATTTTCATGGAATGAGCGATCGAGAAAAACGGGAGTTTAATTATAAAGGAATCGAGTTTTCCGCCCGGGATATCCACCGTTTTTTTTAACTTTCCCGGGGCGATTTCCACGACGAGATCGGTCTAGAAGCGAACTCGATCGAGCGATCAAAAAAACTTACTTGACTTTTTATAAAAAATATGAGAGATGAAAGACATCGATCATCACCTTCCCCGTAGCTTCCGCTCTCGTGCTATACTGGGTAGGGTTAAAACGCTGGTGTAGCTCAGTGGTAGAGCAACTGATTTGTAATCAGTCGGTCGCGGGTTCAAATCCCATCACCAGCTTCTTAAGAAAATAAACGCTTTCCGCTGACCGTAAGGCTTTCGGAGCGCGGGTCGCGGAGGGACGGACTAGATTCGATCGGGTCATTTCGGTCGCTATCGGGTCAGTTTAGGGCGCAACTTGAGATAAAGATTGAGATAAAAATTGTGATAGAGAACGGGGCGGCATAGTATGATTGTACGAATCCCGTCGCGATTCATCTCGATCTCATGTATTCCCGAAATCGTAAAAGAGCGAAAAGTGGCAGTGTCCAGATCCGGAGTAGCAATGATCGTCTACAGCTTGTTTTCTCTTTCGAGGGCAGGCGGTATTTTGTCTCGACAGGATTGGGTGATAATCCCTACAATCGTAAACGGGCGCAGGATAAAGCGTTAGAGATCGAACGGGACATCGCCTACGGGGAATTTGATCCCGCCAATCTCGATAAATATAAACAGATTACCCTCCCGACAGCGATCGAGCCGGCCGTCCCGGCAGTCTCGCTCCCCACCTTACCTGAATTGTGGCAACGGTACAGTAATGCTCGCTCGGCGGGAAAATCTCCGGCCACACTCCGAATGTACGGATGGGTCGCCAACCATCTCGACCGATGTCCCTATCGCTCCCCGACCGAAGCTCAAGCGATTTTCGATTGGTTAAACGCCAACGTCCCGGCCGACTCCACCAAACGCGTCCTTATGCACCTATCGGCTTGCTGTAAATGGGCGAAGAAGTCCGGATTGCTAGATTCCAATCCGTTCGAGGGGAGCGCTTCCGAGGTCAAGGTCAAAAAAAGAGGCACGGAAGAGGAAGAGATCCGACCGTTTACCCGCTCGGAGCGCGATCGGATTCTCGAAGCTTTCCAGAATAACCGTTATTACAAGCATTACGCTCCCTTGATCGAGTTCCTATTCTTTACCGGATGCCGACCGTCCGAGGCACTCGCTTTGCAGTGGAAACACATCGGACAGACCTTTATCACTTTCGAGCGAGCCGTTATCTACGACGGGAAAGGGCCGGTACTCAAAGAGGGTCTGAAAACTCAACGCTCTCGTAAATTTCCTGTCAATGCCAGACTAAGCCGATTACTCGAAACGATTCGACCCCACGGAAACGTTCTCGATTCTCTCGTGTTTCCCAGTCCCGAAGGGAAATTTATCGACTGGCATAATTTTACGAACCGAGCGTGGAAATCGATCCTGAAATCTTTAGCGGATATAGAGTACCGTAATCCTTATCAAACCCGACATACCTTCTGTAGTTTGTGTCGGGAGGCCGGCATTCCCTCGATCCAGATCGCGAAATGGGTGGGAAATTCGGCCGCGATGATCGATCGGGTGTACGCGAAGCCCGTCGAACAAATCTCCGTTCCCGAACTCTAAAAAAATATTATTCGCTGGAAACTAACGCCCGTGGCTCACATATCGAACCGATAAATCAATGGCTAACGCCATTTCGATCGAGCGATCGCCTATCTCTACACGGCATCTCGCTCGAACGTAAATCAAGGAGACAAGATATGTTAGCCACCATCAATGAATCTCTTTTCCCGATCTTCCTGTTCCTCCTCTACTTCTGCGTGATTTCAGTCACGCTCACCCGTCGATCGAACGCGTCGGGAGCGAGCGAGAGTATGAAGGACACCCCTTCCGCACCGGACTCGGAAATCGAAATCACTGCCCCGCCAATCGATCGAGAAATCGTCCCGGTTCCCGACGGGGACAGCCGACAGTTCGAGCGGGAAGACGATTCTCTCGTTCAAACCGAGATTCTCATCGATAAGCTGACGAAACGCTCCTGCCGAAAAATCTGCAAGCCCCTCGGTATCCGACAGACCCGCGGCAAGACCGAGAAACCGCTAACCTCTATCAAAGCCGAGATCCAAGAACTCTTCCGCGAGAACCCGGCGAGAGTCCGATCGGTGATCGAGGTGAATCTTCCCGAACTCCTGCTCGCACTCGATCGTGAATCGGGAATCGCGTGAGATAGCCGGTTAAAAATCATTCGGGGTGGGCACGGATCGCCAGAGCGCAATCGTCCGCCCCGATCGATTTATCCCGAACTTCTTAATAATTTTCTCCCTAACCCGTCTCGCTAGACGGGCTTTTTTGTAATTGGATAAACCGTCATGATACTAACCGCAATAGCCTCGAAAGAACTTTTCGCGGATCGTCTCGATCGAATCCGTCGAGAAACCGAAAATTTAACTCGAACTCTCACCGTATTAGAGACTCGAAAACAGCGAGTAACGGAACGATTTAACCGGGTGAGTACCGCGCTAGAAATGATCGGTCAATTAACCGCTTTAGTTCCCGAAACCTCGACGGAGATCCGAGCGGCTTTAGAAGAGATTTTCACGGGGGATAATCCCGCGACCGAACCTATCCACGAGGTCGGAGCGATCGAAGAATCTCCTTCTCCCGTGTCGATCGAAGCGATCGATCGGGTCGTTCCCGTCAGTGATCTTGGCTCGAAAGGGGAAGATCGCCCGCTCGCGTTAATCCGGGTAGCCCGTCAACTTTTACCCTGTTTAGAAGAGGGACGGCCGGTGACTAATGCCGCTCTCTCGCGCGCGATGACCGAAAACTTCGGCGGTTCCGATGCGGAAGGTTGCTGGCTTTGGAAAGACGCTTACGAAGCCTTGGAAGTCGCGCAGATCCTGTGGGTGAACCAACACGGTCAGGAATTGTTAGATCGAGCCGATCGTCAGACCACCCGATCGGAATTGGAACGGATTCATCGGCTATGCCCGACTCACACCAAACGTTCCGAAACCTCGATCCGGTTACAGCAGTTCTCTACACCCCTGCCTTTAGCCTACATCGCTCGCGTGGCAGCCCGGCTTACTCCCGACGATCTCGTTTTAGAGCCATCGGCGGGGACGGGGATACTAGCCGTCTTCGCCCGAATCGGCGGGGTTGAACTGATTTTGAACGAGATCTGTCCGGAACGTCGGGGAATCCTAAAGGCAATTTTCCCCGATCGCCCGTTATCGGGCCACGATGCGGAAGCGATCGATGATTATCTCGATCGACGTTACCGCCCTACCGTCGTCATCATGAACCCGCCCTTTTCCGCCTCTCCGAAAATGGGGAAACGCAACGCCCACGCCACTTACAAACATATAAGCTCGGCACTGGCGAGACTATCGGAAGGAGGTCGTCTAGTGGCGATCTCCGCGAATTGGTTTTCCCCTTTACATCCTGAATGGCACTCGTGTTTCACGAAACTGCAACGTTCGGCGCGGGTGGTCTTCTCTTGTCCGATCGCTGGCAACGTCTACGCCAAACACGGTACGGCGATCGAGACCCGTTTGACCGTCTTCGATAAAGTCGCACCCGATAATTCTGACGAGTTTATCAACTGTTTCGAGAGCGTTCTTTCGCTACCCGCCCTGCTCGATTACGTCGGGATGTTTATTCCCCAACGTCAGGCACTCGCCCCGATCGTAGAGAGCGAACCGAGAGAGGAAACGCCCTCGAAATCGTTGGTAACGGCGATCGATCTCCCTCGTCCCGCGGCGGATTCGACAACCAAGAAACGATCGAGCGCTTCGGAACAGAAATCGGCAATTCATCCGGCGATCTCTCCCGACGAGATTATCGAACTGAACTACGGTGTCCGCGAGCGCGGGGGAAGCGTTCGGGAGATTTCCGATTCTCTCTACGAGACCTACGAACTTCAAACGATCGAGATCGAGGGAGCGCTCGAACATCCGTCTCCTCTCGTTCAGAGCGTCGCGATGGCGAGTGTCGCGCCTCCCGTGCCGGTTTACAAACCTTTACTGCCGAAAAGATTGATTAGCGAGGGAATACTCTCGAACGCTCAACTGGAATCGGCCATCCACGCGGGAGAGTCCCACGGGAAATTTCTGGAGGGTAATTATCAAGTGGACGATACACTCGATCTGATCTTGATCGCCCCGTCCGGAAGCCCCGATACCGTCCGGTTCCGTCGCGGTTACTTTATCGGCGATTCGACGGGAGTGGGCAAGGGAAGACAGGTGAGCGCGATTCTTCTCGATAATCTCCTACAGGGACGCTCGAAAGCTCTCTGGATCTCTAAATCCGACACTTTACTCGAAGACGCGCGACGGGACTGGACGGCGTTAGGAGGCAATCCCGACCACATCGTTCCGCTAAGTCGCTTCCGGCAGGGTGAACCGATCGAACTCTCGGAAGGTATCATCTTCGCCACCTACGCCACTCTCCGCACCGAGGCGAAGGGGGGTAAGAAATCCCGTGTCGAACAACTGATCGATTGGTGCGGTAAGGATTTCGAGGGGGCGATCGTGTTCGATGAGGCGCACGCGATGTCCAATGCCTCCCCGGAGAAAGGAGACCGAGGAATCAAGAAAGCCTCGCTACAGGGCATCGCCGGATTGAGACTCCAGCACGGACTACCCTCGGCCCGCGTTCTGTACGTTTCGGCAACGGGCGCGACGACCATCGCTAATCTCGCCTACGCTCAACGGTTGGGGCTGTGGATGACGGGAGAATTCCCTTTCGCGAGTCAAGCTGACTTCGTGGCCGAGATGGAGAAAGGGGGAATCGCGGCGCTGGAAGTGGTCTCGCGGGATCTGAAGGCTCTCGGACTCTACACCGCGCGATCGCTTTCTTACGAGGGGGTGGAATACGATCTACTCGAACACGAGTTAACCGACGAACAGATCGAGATTTATAACGCCTACGCCGACGCTTTCCGAATTATCCACCAAAATCTAGAGGCGGCGTTGGAAGCCACGAATATCACCAGTCCGGGCGGGAAAACCCGGAACCGAAACGCGAAATCGGCGGCTTACTCGGCGTTCGAGAGTAATAAACAACGATTCTTTAACCACCTGCTCACCTCGATAAAATGCCCGACGCTCCTGAAAGCGATCGAACGGGATCTCGCGGACGGTCACGCGGTCGTCATTCAAATTACCTCGACCGATGAGGCACTACTAGACAGACGGCTCGCGAACATTCCCGCCTCGGAATGGCATGACCTTCAAGTGGACATCACGCCGCGAGAGTACGTCATGGATTATCTTCTGCACTCTTTCCCCGTCCATCTTCACGAGGTCTATACAGATGAGGAGGGAAACGAGTATTCCAGAGCGGTGAAAGATAGCGAGGGGAATTCGGTTTTCTGTCAGGAGGCTCTACGGAAACGGCAGGATCTCGTCGAACGTTTGGGGCTTCTGCCTCCTGTACCCGGCGCGCTCGATCGCATCATCCAATATTTCGGTCATGAAAACGTGGCGGAGGTCACGGGGCGTTCTAAGCGGATTGTGCGGGAAACCGGGGGAGGTCGGGAAAGACTCGCGCTACAGCCGAGAGCGGGTTCGGCCAATATTGCCGAGACACGGGCGTTTATGGACGATAAAAAGCGAATTCTCATCTTTTCGGAAGCCGGAGGGACGGGACAAAGCTATCACGCCGACCTCAACGCCAAGAACCAACGTCTCCGCGTTCACTATCTTCTAGAAGCCGGTTGGAAAGCCGATTCCGCGATTCAGGGATTGGGGCGCACCAATCGAACCAATCAGGCGCGACCTCCCCGATTCCGTCCCGTGACTACCAACGTGAAAGGCGAGAAACGTTTCCTCTCGACGATCGCCCGGCGCTTGGATTCTTTGGGCGCTTTGACGCGGGGACAACGGCAGACGGGAGGACAGGGATTATTCAGACAGGAGGATAACTTGGAATCGCCCTACGCGAGGGCGGCACTACGGCAACTCTATCACGCCCTTTACCTCGGAAAACTCTCCTGCTGTTCCCTCAAAGAGTTCGAGACACACACCGGACTCACGCTTACCGATAAGGAGGGGAATCTCAAAGAGGAATTGCCACCGATCGCCAAATTCCTCAACCGTGTCCTCGCTTTACGGATCGAACTGCAAAACGCGCTATTCGAGGAATTCGAGGTCAGATTGGAGAACAAAATCGAGGAGGCGATCGCCGCGGGAAACCACGAGGTAGGCGTGGAAACCCTCAAAGCCGAAAGTTTTCGGGTTTTAGAGCGAACCGTGATCTATACCCATCCCGAAACGGGGGCGCGAACCCATTGCGTCAAGATCGAGCGAAAATGTCGGGCGCGGCTTTTATCTCCCGAAGAAGCTCTAGATATCGTCCGGTTTCACGCGGGTCAGTTAGTCGTTAACGATCGCTCGGGTCGGGTAGCGATCGCTATCCCCACCAATAGCGCGGTCACGGACGACGGGGCCATCGAGCGGCGGGTGAACTTGATCCGTCCGCTTTCCAACGAGAAGATGAGCGTGGAAACCTTCCGAGCCTCTACATGGCGGGAGGTGGGACGCGCGCGATTTGAACGTCTCTGGCGGGAGGAAACGGGGGAATCTCCCGAATTCGAGGTCGATTCCTTCTACTTGATTACCGGCTTACTCTTACCTATCTGGAATCGATTGGATGCCGAGAATATGCGAGTATTCCGCCTACAGACGGATGACGGCGAGAAATTGCTCGGTCGTCTCGTCCACGCGGGCAATATCGCCTCGGTCTATCGAAATTTGGGAATTACCGACGTTCCGAAACTTACCGCCGATGAGGTGTTTCGATCGGTCTGGCAGAGAAAGGAAACCGTACCATTAGCGAGGGGTTGGCGGTTGCGTTCCTCCTCGATCATGGGAAATCAACGCCTAGAGATCGTCGGGGTTCACCAAAAGTCCGAGGTGATGTATTTGAAGGCGATCGGTTGTCTGACCGAGACGATCGATTGGAAACTCCGCGTTTTCATCCCCGTTAACGAGCGGGCGGTGACGGTGATCGAGAAGATTCGATCGATGGCTTGAACGTATTGGAAGGGGAGGGGATAACTCTCCCCTTTTTTCTTTCCAAACCAGCGATCCACCGGCACAATTGAAAGAGAGCGAAAGGGAATAAGAATGAGCGAGCGACTCACCATCGACTTACCGGATGAAATCTATCAACGATTCCAGCGTTTAGCCCGCCTCTCGAACCGCGAGATCGCCGAGGTTCTAACCGATACCCTACAGAGGTTTCTCCCCGTATTAGACCGGGAATCAGAGTTCGACGGGCCGATCTCTAGCCTGTCCGACGAGCGCGTACTCGCGTTAACCCGATTGGAGATGGAGGACGAAGAGGATCGGCGATTGAGCGAGCTTCTCGAACAACAACAAGCGAGAGATTTAACTCCGTCCGAAAGACTCGAACTGCAAACTTTAATGGGAGTTTATCAAGCCGGATTATTACGGAAAGCGACGGCTTTGAGCGAGGCCGTCAAACGGGAATTAATCGCTCCTTTGAGTGACGGATGAGCCGCTATATTTCGGAAGAGATAAAGGCGAGAGTTCGGAGAGAAGCCCGCGAGCGGTGTGGCTACTGTCTAAGCCAACAGAAATACGTGTTGGGGCAGTTAGAAATTGACCACATTATTCCGAAAGCTTTAGGCGGAACGGATGACGAGGAAAATTTATGGCTCGCCTGCCGTTTATGTAACGGTTATAAAGGAATTCAGGTACGGGGAAAAGACCCTCTGACCGGCGAGATCGCCCCTCTCTACAATCCGCGCGAAAGGAATTGGAATGAGCATTTTACTTGGAAAGAAAACGGGGTTTATATCGAGGGATTAACCAGGGTAAGCGCGTCTTATTTAGTAACTAAATATACAAAAAAATATCTCGAGATATGAGATCGGAATTTTCGGACAAAAATCGGATAGAGTTGAAGCGTGAGCTAAAATTGTCCGCAAACATCTATACTGAAAATGACTCAAGGTTTTCTCCCCGTTTCCAACCCGAAAGAAGAAAGTGGCTCGAAAGGCAAAAAAGAACACTTTTTAGCGACTGGATTTCAGAAACACTTCGCCAGTGTCCGAGATCTGCGCATCGAAAGAACTAAGGCTCATAACCTACTCGACATTATCGCGATCGCCTTGTTAGCCGTTCTAAGTGGTGCGGACGGATGGGAAGAAATCGAAGCTTACGGAGAAGGGAAATGTGAATGGTTAAAAAATTTTTTAGAATTACCGAACGGAATCCCCTCGCACGATACTTTTAGTCGAGTTTTCGCGAAAATCGACCCGAAAGAATTTCAGGAAAGTTTTTTGGGGTGGGTCAAAACGGTAACGGAAAAGTTGGGGGTAGAAGTGGTCGCCAAGGGTGCGCCTCCGGCGATCGCGATCGATGGGAAAACGCTGAAAGGTTCCTACGATAGAGAGTCAAGAAAAAAAGCCCTACATCTCGTGAGTGCGTGGTCTTCATCCCATCGATTGATTCTCGGTCAACAGAAAGTGAAAAATAAGTCCAACGAGATAACGGCTATCCCGGAATTGCTAGAAATGTTATCAATAGAAGGAGCGGTGCTAACGTTGGATGCGATGGGGTGTCAGAAAGAGATCGCTTCCTTGATAATCCAGAAAAAAGCCGATTATATTCTTTGTTTGAAAGCGAACCATAAAGGGATGTACGAACGAGTATTTGACTGGTTTCAATTGGCGAAAGCGGAAAATTTTGTCGGTCGAAAATCTGATTATTATCAAGAAGTAGAGAACGGACATCATCGAGTTGAAAAAAGAGAAGTGTGGGTAGTTCCCGTCGAGGAGATCCCCGGTCTTGATCCGAAGGGAGAATGGAAAGGATTAAAGACAGAAGTGTTGAACGTTGAAAAAAGCGAAACAAAAAATGCTATTATAGATAGAATTTAGACAATTTATCAACCTGCAAATTTTGATTTTGCTATGACAACAATTTTTCCAAAACTCATGAAAGAGCTTCTCAAGCCTTTACCAAAAAATGACTATCCGGCCATCAGTACATTTACCTTCGTGTCCAGTTGGATAGGTTTCGCTTTAGATCAAAGCCTCGTCAGTATGAGAGACTTATGTACGCGGATGACCCTTCAAGGAATCAACCTTAATCTCTCCACGTTTTCTAAAGCCAGTAAAATTCGAGAAACCGAGCCATTCGAGAAAATAATCGCGGAGTTAACGAAACGATTAATCGCGAAAAAGGGGAAAGCGAACACGCGAGCGATGTTTCCCATTGACTCAACAATAATCACCTTGACGAGTAAATTATTGTGGGAGGAAGGATGGCATCAAGTCAAGCTGTTTTCGGGACTGAATAGTATCACGACAACCGTAGAGGGAATCGTGATCCATTTCGGGCAAGGTCATGACTCTAAAGAAGGAGAGAAAACGGTAGAGGCGATCCCGGCAAATGGAGTAGGGGCAATGGAGCGAGGGTTTGTTTCTCGCCCGAGAATTTTAAAGTTATTAGAAGAAAAGGACAAACATTTTATTCTAAGGGTCAAAAATAATATGTCCCTAGAAATGCTGGAAAATGGACGGTGTAAACTCGGAAAAGGAAGAAGGCAAGTAGAGGTTAGAGTGGTGGCTTTCTGCGATCTAGAAACCCGGACTGAATTTCGGATAGCAACCGATTTACCTTTAGAAGGGGAAGGGGCGGTTAGCAATGAAGAGATCGGGGAAATGTACCGGCGAAGATGGCAGATAGAACTCCTGTGGAAATTTTTAAAAATGCACCTTAAACTCGACAACATTATTACCAAAAATGGAAATGGGATTCGGATACAAATCTATAGCTGTATTCTGGCCTACCTAATTTTGCAATTAATTGATATTGCAGAAGATTTTGGGAAAAGCTTATTAGATAAACTGCGTTATTTACAGAGTTTTATGTGTCAACATACCAGCTATGTACACTGGTTCAGAAAAATTGTCTATTCAATCTGATCAATGGCGTTGATAGGGTTAGTGTACACTTCAATGTAAAGTTTTATTGCGAGATTCAACGTTTCTGGATTAAAGAATATCGTAGTGATAGTTAGAGAAAGAATTTGTTGGAATAAAACGACGAGACAAACTCATATTTATTTGAGTAGTTGGATGGAAAATGCGGAAAAGATGGCAGGAGCGATTCGGAGCCACTGGGGAATTGAAAATACGGTGCATTGGATATTAGATGTAACGTTCGCCGAAGATAAAAGTCGAATCCGTAAGGAAAACGCCCCCGAAAACTTCGCTTTATTGCGTCGCCTAGCTCTGAATATTTTGAAACAAGACATCGGGGATAAAAGAAGCGTGAAAAGGAAACGTTATCTAGCGGGACTCGATAATGATTATCTCTTAAAAATCCTAACCTTCGCGGTCGCTTAACGGAAAATGATCGGTCAATCTCGTCAAGAGCGAGTGCGAGGTAAGCGGAACATTGGTCAAATAACTTGACAACCCCACTAGAGCGTGGGGGAGATTTCGCACTCAATTTTAGATAAGGTAACACGCCAAGATCGAGAAAATATTAGATACACGATGTTTGGTTAATGTCCAGAAAATTTAGACGCGTTTACCCTGAGGGATTAACGAACCGGGGACGGGCTACGGTGGAGGCATTACAGCTTAACAATCAAATCGCGGTCGCCGTTCGACGGGCTTCAATACTTCTCGGATAAGCATCGTTTACCCATTCACAAGGATACTGAAGCCCTTGAAATTCCGTAGGCGAGAAGCCCCGGAAAATCCTTAACCGAGAGGTATTGCGACGGGCTTGGATTTCCGCGGGCTGGCATCCTCCAGAGGAAGAATAAAAAAAATTCGGTCTTCATACCGGTCGGTAAAAGTTTCTACTTAGAATTCGAGTTTACCTCGGAACAGAACACGAGAGTTTAGAAAGATAGCCTAACGGCTTTCGATTATGAAAAATTCTCGAATCCGTGAAAAAAATGAAAACAATTCAAGGAAACCGGTGTCAAGAAACTGCCATTGAAGACTTCGCAACGGGACAGATGGACGCGATTAACTCTCTGCCGCCTCGATCGAAAAATTACTATTACCGGATGGGGTGGGAGGACGCGACCTACGAAATGTCTTTAGGACGAATTCACTGGCAAACCGATAAAAATATGGGAATTTTGGAACCGATCGAGGTCTAGCACTCCCTCTGTCTAGATCGCCGAACAATTTACCCGTAAAGCGGTTGTTCGACCGCTTTATTTTTTTATCGATAACGATCGCCCCGGCGCGCGGCGGATAGTAGAACGGCTTGAATATCCTCTCTTTCCAAATCCTCGTAATCTGTCAAGATCTCTTCGGTTGTCATCCCGGAATTCAGGAGTTCGAGAAGAAATTCAACGGGGTATCTTAACCCGCGAATACAGGGTTTTCCATGACAGACATCGGGATGATGGGTGATTCGTTCTAATAATGGCTCGCTCACGCACTTACTCCCATTTATTCGATCACTCGTTCTTGACGTTTTTTTATCCTCGATCGGAATACTGTTGTCTTGATGGTGGGGTTTGACCTAAGCGTTGTTCGGCGGACGATCGCACTTGACGAAGATACTCTCGCGCCAGCCCGATATACTCGCCCGGATCGGGGACGCTCGCTTTCCATTCTCGCACTCGATCGCTCTGACTCAAAATTCCCGCGACCTCATGGGAATCGCGACCGTCCGAATAAGCCCGTATCGCCACCTCTATATCGATGTCTCGGGGAGAAACGTCTTTAAAAGAGGGATTTTTCAAAATTTCGGTCGTGTAAGCCTCGTACTTTTCCCGGTAGAGGGCGCGTCGGGCTTCGTCCCGCTGTTCTCGCTCCCGTTCCTGCCAAGGGTAAAGAACTGTTTCCGGTTTGACCATGACTCGTGCTGTCGTGGGTGGGCTGTTTTCCAGTCGGGCGCTCAAAGTCAGACCTCCCTCTTTCAATAATCCCCGCTCCTTCAATTTCATCTCGCTGTCTCGATCGAGAATCCCCAACGCGTTCCCGTTAAGCGTCACGAGGGGAATCGTTTTCCCCGCGCCGTTTCTAACGTTCGCGACGGAGATCTTCACATCCTCTCCTTTCCAGTCACGCCCTCTGTAAGCGCAGTTCTTGACCTGTCCGATTTTGAGGGTATTCCCTTTCGGAGTGGTCGCTATCACCGAAGAACTCGGCTCGGAGACGATCGCCCCCCGAAATTTTGTCCCGACAGGAAGGGAAGAAGATTCACTCGTTAACGGGGCTAAGACCTTTCCTCCGACCTTGATAACCCGTTTTTCCTCGATTTGCCCCGTTTTATCGGGTAGAGGATGAAGGGCGATTTCACAATCGACTTCCTCCCCCCGCCATTGCCGATTGCCATATTCGTTCGTCGGGAAGTGCAAACCAACGACTTTTAACTCGGTGAACTGTAATTGTTTCAGTCGCTCTATTACCTCATCCGGGAAGAGTTTGAAGGCGAGGAGAGCCTTTTTCGTGCCGTAGTCGTCGCGGGTGTGAGCGCCCTGCCAGAGAGCCGCCGCCAGTTCGGAGCGTTCACCCGGTGGGTGTTGGGAGCGAACCATCTCGACGTATTCATCTAAAGCCTTGTAGATGCCCTCGATCCGTTCGTGCGTGATGCCGGGGCGGATCGCGGCCGTCCCCCCGGTCAGTTTGATTCCCGCTTTCAGGTCGTGACGCTTGAGGTCGGAAATGGCGATCGCCCCGATCGCTTTTTCCACGAATTCCCCATTTTCTTCGAGGGTAGCGATCGCTATTAGGGAATTCGGGATCTCTCGATCGAAATTATTCTTCTCCAATCGCAGATCGAGAGGGAAAGACCAATCGCGTCCCCTCAATTCCGACTCTAACACCCCGAATCTATCCAATCGGGTCAGATAGAGCGTTTTTCCGCTAGTCGCCGATGTCACCTCGATATAGGGTTCGCTCAGTTCGGGATTTTGAGTTTTCAGGTCTTCCAGCGATCGGGCCGCTTTTAGATAATCGTTGTAGGCTTCCTTGATCTCCCCGGCGATGTCCGAGAACACGCGTCCGGCCGGTTCGGGGAATAAATTTCGGAACTCGACGGGGGAACGGGCGACGAGGTGGCTTTCTGTCCATTTCTCGTTAGCGACCGTGATAGTGCGATCGATCGGGCCGTGATTTCCAGTTATCAAAGGGTGAGTACGATAAACGCTCGGATTTCGACTTTTATCCCGTCCGGCGAGCCAGAGGACGGGAACGTAACCGCCGATTTCCTTACAGACGCTCAGGATGGTCTTGTCGGGTCTTAACGCGCTTTTCGGGCCGTCTACCGCCACCTGAAGTTCGTTGGAAAGGTCGCCGACGATTCGGAATTGAATGTCTCTCATCCGTTGTAGAGCGGTCTCGATCTCTTGCGGGGACGGTTCCTCCGGAAGACCCGCTATTGCCTCGATATCTGCCCGATAGCGATCGGGAATCGAGAATTCCTTTTCGGGGTCGGCAGACCGCGCGAGAAGACCGCGATAGTATTCGGCCACATCTTTCACGTATCCGGGTTTCTTTTCTTCCGGTAAAGAGAGCGTTTCCCATCGTAGGGTCACGGCCATCATGATCCGGTTGGCGATCTTACCGATGTCGTTCTCGACCGCGCTAACGGTGATCGACTCGAAACTACCCTGATAGAGGACTTTAGCCCGTTTAATCACATCGGGATAGCGATTTTCGGGGAGGAGAGATTCTTTAATTTCCGCGGTCAGCGCGGGATATTTATCCGCCCGCTCGAAGGCCAATCGATCGCCGTCGAAATCCGCCTGTAGGTGTTTCGCCGCCGTTTCCGGGTGGATATGGATCGATCCCTCCAGTTTCATTAGATGGGGTAGGTGACGGTTCGTGAGGGTAATAACCCCGTTAGAATTGACGAGCGGGCTACGGGTAACGATTAATTCCACGCCATCGGGTATCCGGGGAACGCAGACCTCGTTCTCTTTCAAATCTAAACTGGGTTGGGCGAGCGCGGATTGAAAAACGATCGCGCGTCCCGTGGCGATGTCCATCCACTGCCGTTGTACGAACCTCCGTAATTCGTCGATCACGTAGGGATGTTCCAGTAATTGCCCGTGATGCTCTAGGTCGGTTTTGAGGAGCTCGTAAAAAAGTTGTTCTCGCGAGCGCGTGTCCGCGGTTTCCTCCCCCGCGAGAGCGTCTAACGGCGAGAGGACGGCGAGATCTTCGGAATTTTCTTCTTCTAATCGAGCTTTCCTTTCCTCGTAAGTTCGGACGAAATACCGGGATAAAGCCCGAACATCGGCTTGAGCGCTCGCTAATTCTTCGGCTTTCTCTCTCAGAATCGGGAGTACGTCGGCATCGACCCCCTTCGGGTAATTGACCAGCACTTGCGCTCCCAAACTCTGCCGCCCGTACTCCGCGAGCGCTTTGACCCCGATACCGAGATCGAGAAGGTATTCCCCCAGCTTTATCGCGTCCGCTCCCTTACGCCCTTTAAAGGAGCTAGTCGGTAAAATCAGATCGTAACCGGCTTTAATCCGGTTTTCGGTTCTAACGATCGTTCCGGTCAGCGTTTCCAAACGGAAATCGGGGGCGAGAGTTCCTTTTGCTATGCGGTAGACCGCGCATCCCTCTTGAGGTCGGATGCCGAGGCGGAATTGAAAGGGAGTGTCCGTCTTACCGGTCAACCGTTCGGCTAGATTCGGACTCATCTTTCCGTAACAGTCCCCGACCAATCTCCGAGCTTGTTCTTTCGGTAGAATCCCGTTACTGTCCCCGGTCGTATCGTCGATGACGAGGACGCGGATTTTTTCGAGAGCGTGAAAGCTTAGACAGGGCGTGAAGGGAAGACTTCCGTAGGCCGCCCCGTCAGAGGGGTTAGGATAGAGAAGGTCTCGCGCCCGATGGTCGGAGAAATACATCCGCTTCCCGGAGGCGAATTGTAGCGACCTCCCCCGATAAGGACGTAAATCCTTCACCGCGACCGAATCCGGGGAGATCTCGCCGATCGAGAAGCGGGCTGACGGAAATAGATACTCGGCCAGACAGTTCTTGAGCGGTTCCTTAACCCCTAGGTCTAGACGGAGTTTCGTGTCGAAGTGGTCGAGGTAAATAGTCACGATCGATGCCCCCCGGACGAAAGTTGTCGAGATCGGATCGAGAAAGAGAAATTAAACGGGAGAACTTAAAGATGAAAGCGGGAAAAATTTTTCAATCGCTCTTGGAGAGAGACCACTACGAACCGGACGGGAAGATGAAACCCGTCTTACGCGATCGGTTGAAAGAGCGGGGCTATTCCGAGGAGGAGATCGCGAACATCGAAAAGCGGAAAAAAGAAGAGATCGAGGATAGAAAGCGGTTCGCGCCACGGAACGGGAGGGGGTCTAGCCTTCGAGACCGAGCGATCGCCCGTTCCGGTCTAGACGTGGAAGAACTGCTCAGTCAGGGTTATCTCGATATAGAAGACCTCGAATCGGGAAGTGACCCCGACTCTTTCGACTGGGAAGATCTTCTATAAATCCCGTTCACTCGGCGATCTCTTCTTGTCGGTCTTTCGTTTTCCGAGATCGCTCGCCCTTCACTACCCCGTACTCGATCGCCGCCTTTTTATCCCATCGCCCCTCGGATAACTGCCGCCGGACGAAGGGACTTTGAGCGAGCGAACGCCTGGTCTCGCCCTTCGTGTTTTTGGGCTTTTTCAGCGTGTCTCGGTATTTTTCAGTAATCTCGACGCGTATTCACTTTAAATCCTCTCTTTATCGTTTAATTACTCGCTTATTACTGTCAAAACGGAGTAAATAACAGAGACTGTCCCGCACCTCGCAGATCACGCCTCCCGGCAATAGGTTCAAGCCGGTGTGGAGTCCGAGGGCGAAAGCCGAGGTGATGAGAACGAGTGCCAGAAACCAAGAATTGACTAGACCGCCCCACTTTTGGAAAGACTGCCAGCGTTTTCTTCGTCTTTCACTCTCTAGAGCTAGTTTCCGTTGCTGTAGGGCTAAACTCGCCTCTTCTTCGGAAAGGGCGATCGCTAATCGCTGTCGGATGATTCCGTCGATGATTCTGGCAAGCTCGTCAGGGGCTGGTATCTCTCTAGTTGATACTCCCGCCACCGTCGATCGATCCGAGCGGTGACGGATGTCGAGTTTCCCGCGTCCATCGCTTCAATCCAGAGTTGCTGGAAATTCTGTTTTAATTCCCCGGTCGCGACCATTTCTTTAAGGCGCATGACCGTTACCCGCGGGATTACCTGACCCATGATTTCCGCCTGTCGGAACCCGACTTGAAAGCCCGTCTCGATCGCTTGTTCTTCCAGCGAGAGAGTGGGTTCGGGCGCAACGTTCGGAACGCTCTCGTTCTCGAAAAAAGCGGCGATATCGTCGTAAGAGTTAGCGATCCCTTCCTCGAAAAGCTCTCTCGCTCTCGCGAAACGTTCTCTCTCCGCTTCCGAATAATCGGGCTTCGCGGTGGGGAGACCGATCGCCGTGAGGGTAGCCTCCACCTCCGAAGCACTCAGTTCGTACTCGCGGGCGAAATCTTCCACGGTATACGTCACGATGTTTTCCTCCTTTCGGGTCAACAAATCCGGTCTAAAATATCGTCCTCGTCACTAAAATCCCTGTCGTCCCCGTCCGGTCCGATCGCCTCGTTTGGAGGGATGTCGTTCGTCGGGAATCGAACCGTTCGATCGATCGAGGGATCGAAATCTTCCGAATTTCCCCCTAAACCGAAAGATTCTTCCAAATATTGGATATGAAGCTTGAGTTGATAGATCGACGATCGAGCGATCTGTCGGATTTGGGCGGAAGACGAGTCCGTCATCGCTTGATAGGCGAACGGTAGCCAGAAGGCGGCGATCGGTTGTAATACCCGTTGATGTCGGGTCAAACCGCCCTCGTCCTCCTTGAGATAGCTCACCAGTATCCCGTGGCGGGATTCCTTTTTCGGCTGGTAGCGGAAATGGAAACTAACTTGTTGGCCGGACATCGATTCTCTCTCCTGTGGTCTCTGGCGCTCTGGGTAGGGGGCGATTCCCCAGCTTGTAGAACAGCCCGTATACGTCCGCTAGTCGGGACTCCAGACAGCGTTCGCGAGCGATCTCGCCGAAAGCCTCCAGCACCCTTTCTTCAAGTCCCTCGCACCAGTTCAGGGAACCGCCGAACCGTTTCAGGAGTTCGTTCAATTCCCGTTTCAGGTAACGGGCCGTCCCGCCACTGACGAGAAACTCGTCGATGGGGGTGTTCGGGGGAAGGTGTTGCACGAGCCAGTTTTGTAGGAGGGCGATGTACTCGGCTCTCGCGTCGGTAATGGCCTCGACCAATTCCTCGACTTCTCGCTCTCGTAGTTCGGTTCGGTGACTACGGGCTAGGGTTTGGAGAACTTTTTTGCCCGGTTTCCCTCCCGCGGCGCAGATCACGGAGACGAGAACCTCGGCTTTCTGCCCGGAGGTGCAGAGTTGGATTCTGTCGATCATCTTGGCGAAACCGAGATCCCCGGTCATGCCCTTGGTGAGTTCTCCCTTTTCTAGAACGAGAAGGGAAGAATTCCGATAACCGAGCATGATCACGGCGATATTGACGGATTTCGCGCTTTTGAGCATTTCCCCCGCTCTGGCGGGTTTCCTGCCCCTCGCGAGGAGGCCGCCGCCCTCCGGTAGGGCGGTGAAAGTTTCGAGTTCGACATGGAATTGCCGTCCCCGAAAAATGTAGTCGGATAGGGCGGTGGAGATACGGGACTCGAATTTCTCGCGGTCACGGAACTCGTTCCACGGCAGGAGGATTCCGAGCGATAGGCTGAACCGTTCGGGTAAACGCTCTCGGATCGCGACACTGCCGACGATCGAGAGCGCTTGGGGCAGTGCCGAATCGATTTTCAACGAATCGAGGCAGTGGACGGCGTGGAAGGTTTTCCTGGCGAGCGCTCCGACGGCGTAGTGGGTATCGCCGAATCGCACCCACGCGGAATCCTCCGGATTGGACTCGCCGAGCTTGTATTTCTCGTAGTTCTCAATACTTTTGGCGGGTACGAGAACCACTTGAGGATCGAGCAGGAGTAATCCAGGTTTGCCGCGCGGGGGATTGACGCTATAGAGCGCCCGTCCGAGAGAAGCCCCGAAATCCGCCGCGATGGTCACGTCGGCCATGAGCGTGTAGGGGGTAAGGGTGGATTGTCGAGCGCCGATTTCTGTAGGTTCGGCTAACCTTCTCACCGATTGTTTATAGGTTCGGTTGACCTTCGAGCGCGGGATTTTTGTAGGGACGATCGACCCCGCGTTCTCCTCCCCCGTGAAAGGAAGTTTCCAGCGTAGCTGATGCCGAGTTTAGGAGGGTTCGGCCGACCCGGAAAGCGAGCGTTTTTTTCGCTTGCCAAGGCATTATAAAAACTTGTTTTCGAGCGGGGCAAGTTTTTTAACCGAAATCGGGAAGGATTCCTAATTTTTGATTTTTTCCTAATCTTGGATTTCTGACCGAACCGCGGAAGTGTTCGGGGATGTTCTATCGGGAAAAGTTTTTCGGGAAACGGATCGCCGAGCGAGATCTGACCTTTTTTAACTCTCGATCGAGGAGTCGAACCGTCAACCGTCGGGCAAAAACGAGGGGGTGATCGGCATTATCTTGGTCTTCACGCTCGTGTTGACGATCCGGTTCGGGGAGTGAGCGGAATTATCTATTTTTCTTCCAGTCGCTTTTCAAGGGTGATCTCGTAAAATCCATAGTCGATCGCTCGGTAGAATTCGATCGCCGCTCGATTATCCGCCAAAGTATTCACCCTGACTACCGACAAACCCCGACCCCGAAAATGGCACTCGGCCGCTTTCATCAAAGCGGCACCGACACCGCGCCCGCGCGATTGGGGCAAAACGTACAGATCGGAAATATAACCGTATTTCCGCTCGCGAGCGTCAACGTGGAGATCTCCCGCGTCGAGTTCTTCGATAAAACAAACGAGAAAACCGAGAATTTCTCCCGCGGATTCCGCCACGTAGATCCGTCCGTCTCGTTCCAGTGCGAGTTCTTCTAGATAAGCTAGGTGAGCGTCACCGATCCGCGCTCCGGTTGGGCGATTCTCGTGATACTCTCGTTCGCTATCTTGCAGGGCTTCCATAAAACCGACGAGAATCGATCGATCGGACAGCAGGGCGTTACGAATTATTAGGTCGGGTTCCATAGTTACCATTCACAAGAGCGAGAACTCGCGATCGTCTCCATCCAATCGGTACGACCGGAAAACTCGGTCGTCGATTCTCTCCTCGCCGAGAGTAAAATCACTTCGGGAGCGTCAGTTCTTCCAGTTGACTAAAGATCGAAGCACCGCTACCGATCGGGCGCGATCGACTTCTTGCCGGGCCTCGAATAAACTTTCCGCCCGTTGGAGATAAACGATCGCTTCCGCGGGTTTCGATCGCAGTAAAACGCCTAATTCCAAACAAGCCCCCGCGTCCGTCGGATACCGGCCGACGTGTTTCTCCAAGCGATCGATCTCCTCCTCTAAATATTTCCAGCCGAATTGATAGGGGGCGGCTCCCTCTAAAATTTTCTGGCGATCGAGGGGTAGAGGAGCTTTCGATTCATCGGGAAAATAGGGCGCGTTCAAGAATTCGGCGATCGATCGGGCTAACCACTCGACTCTGATGTAATAGCGATCGGAATGTAGGGAAACTCGCCAATAAGCCGGCTCTAGAATCAAGACGAGATTATAGCTCGCCGACTCCGTGTCACCGGTATCGGCGATCGTGACTCCGACAATCACGTCGAGCGGGATTTCCAACGATTTCGCGGCGGGCCGGTTCGGGAAAGTTCCCCGCTCCCATAAAAAGCGATTTCTACCTTTATCGAAAGTGATGGTGTTGAAGCCCGGATATTTGACGATCGAGAAAACCCCTAACGCGGTTAGAGCGACTCCCGTTGCCGACGACAAAATCCAACTCCCCTCGGTTTGTCGAACGGCGAGCGCGCCGAACAGGATAATGAAGAGTCCCGTGAAAATGAAGCCAGAACCGAAAATCAAAGTCTCGAAAAACGAGTATTGAAAATGCAAGACCAATCGATCGCGAGCGTGTTCGATAATTCGCATCGGTTCACCCCGTAAAATCTATCGCGCGCTCGAAGCGTTAAGTTCACCCCGTCCCGATATTAACCCCGTATTGTTATGATGGCGAGAACGCCCTAGCCGGTCTATCAAAAGAAACGAGCGCCACGATACGGGCGCGGTTGAAAGCATCGAACGGGAAAATCACGAGAAACACCGTGTACGTCCGACAATTATCGCTCAAAACCCGACGGGGCGAACCCTCGCGCTCCCGTCCGTCCCTGACCCTAACGACCGGTATCGGCATCGATTCGGACGTTCACGCTCTAGCGGGAAGTCCCCGTCAGGTATTGCTCGTGGGTCGGAGAACGTTGGACGATCTTGACCTACAGCCCGGTGATTTGCGAGAAAATCTTCTGATAGAGGGAGAGATCGAGGGGTTTCGCTCGGGAGAGGTTTTGCGGGTCGGGAGCGAGGCGCTAATCCGGCTGATGTTTTCTTGTGAACCCTGCGGGAATTTAGAGAAAATTCGACCGGGATTAGCCAAAACGATCGGGAGTCGGCGCGGGATGTTGGGCATGGTGGTTCGCGGGGGACGGATCGATCCCGGAGATGAAGTCGTTCCCACCGATTATCGGTTCCCGACTCTCAGCGATACTGTCAGAGAACGTTTCCACGAGTTCGTCGCTCGAATCCCGCTCGGAAAAGTGGTGAGAACTTCGGATTTACTGTTGGCTCTCGGGGTATCGCGGGCTTACTATCGAACCCTTCCCGCCTTTTTGAAAAGAGCGACTCCGGATTTACCGGTGCATCGCCTCGTCAGTGTCGATGGCGGACTCTTCGAGAAATATCTTCCCGCTCACGCCGGATTATTGTGTGCCGAGGGCGTTGAACTGACCGGGGAGCGAGTGGCCGGGAAGGATTATTACTGGGATACGGGGGAATTTCACGACCTCGTGTTAGAGAGCGATCGATAAATAGACGGGTTCGGGAAAATGTACTAATCGAATAGTTCCCGCGACGGTAAAATTCAAGGTATAAGAAGACCGCCCCGATCGAACGTCCCCGCTTTTTCTCGAAACGGCCATAACTTTAGACAATATCGGAAACCCCGCGCGTGATGGGAATTCCCGCGCGGAACAGATCGATCGATGCTCGAAACCCCGATCTTTTTGTCATTGGTCACGCTCGTACTCTTCGCTATCGTTTTCTATCCCCGGTTCATCGCGTGGCGGCGGGAACGAATTCGATGTCGCCCTTTTCCCGATCGTTGGCGATCGATTGTCGAGAGAAATGTACCGCTCTATTCGCGCTTTCCCCGATTGCGGCGGGAACAACTGCAAGGTCATATACAGGTCTTTCTAGCCGAGAAACAATTTATTCCCTGCGGGGGATTGACGGTTAACGAGGAAATGAGGGTAACGGTCGCGGCGATCGCCTGTCTATTGCTACCGGACGGGGGCGGCGATTACTTTTCCCGACTTCGATCGATCCTCCTCTACCCGACCGCGTACCTCGCTACGGAAATGAATCCGCTCGGGAATTACGGGATCGAGGAGAGACGGGTGGTGAGATTAGGGGAATCGTGGACGCGGGATCAGTTAGTTCTCTCGTGGCAACAAGTTCAACAAGATATTCACAACTGGGAAGACGGGCATAACGTCGTCCTTCACGAGTTCGCCCATCAGTTGGACGCGGAAGACGGCGCGGTTCAAGGGGTTCCCCTCCTGCCAAAAGATATCGATCCCGATCACTGGTCGAAAGTAATGACCGAAGAGTACGAAAAACTTTGCCGGTCGAGCGAAAGGGGGATGAAAACGGAAATCGATCCCTACGGGGCGACGAACCCCGCCGAATTTTTCGCGGTGGTCACGGAAACTTTCTTCGAGAACCCCCGTTCCTTACGGGCGCGTCATCCCGCTTTATACGAGCTATTACAACAATATTACCGACTCGATCCGGCGCGTCGGGACAATTGGTGACGGATAGCTTTTCCATTCTTTCGGGAGCGCTTCCGAACGCTCGGTGTCGGAAAGTGGGTGAGTGGGAGTGCTAAAGAGCAGATTTAATCCCATCGGGGGAACGCGGGCTTTTTCCTCGCGATCGATCGAGAACTCTGTTAGAATTTCTGGAATTTTACCGCCTTTCTATTTCGCACAAAAGGATTAGCCCGCCAGAAAAGTCATGGAAAAACAACTCGTCCGACTGATCTCCCGAGAGGAGATCGCCGCCGCGGTGAAGAGATTGGCGCGAGAGATCGATCGGGATTCGGAAAACCGTTCGTTGGTGGTGATCGGCATCCTCAAAGGTTCTTTTATCTTTATCGCCGATCTCGTCCGGAATCTAGAAACCCCGCTCCTGGCGATCGAGTTCACCCGTCTGTCTAGCTACGGTTCCGCGACCGTTAGTTCGGGACGGGCCGAGATTCTCGCGGGTCTTCCCGAGGAAGCGGTAAGGGGTCAGAACGTGATCGTGGTGGAGGATATCGTGGATACCGGAATCACCACGGCCACACTCCTCGAATACCTACAAGGCTACCGACCGGCCGACTTGAAACTCTGCACCCTACTAGATAAACCGAGTCGTCGCCGGGTGGAGGTGAAGATCGATTATCGGGGGTTTACCGTTCCCGATCGCTTTATCGTCGGCTACGGGATCGATTTCGACGAACGTTACCGCCAATTGCCCGAAATTTACACGCTAGAGGAATGAAATGATCTAGAGTACCCCCGACGCACGATCGGGGCGAAAATCTGGGCGAGAACTATACGGAAGGAGAGAGAGCATCCGTTAGCACCCGGTAGGGAAAAGTACGTGACCTGATACTCTCCCCCCGAATTCGATCGCTCTCCCCGAAAGCGAATCGAAGCACTTTAGAAGCACTTTGACAGTAAGCGTTTTCTCGTCAGTTACAAGACATCCGTAAGTTGTTTTTAGTTATCGAAACGCCACGCGGAAGCATTCTCTCACACGACACGATCTTCCAAACGCTTACCTCTAACTTCTCGTTACTTCCTATCGACTTACGGTAGCTTATAATTGACCTTTTTTAAGGAGCGGATTCGGGGAGCAAGCAGTGTTAAATGTTCAACATTTCTGCTAGACTGGATAAAAATATTAGATGGTGTTTTGAACGGAGCGAGGAGGGAAACATCGTGGCTAGTCCATCTCAAAAAAGTAGTTCGATCGGAATCCGTTTCTCTTCGGACGAAAAGCGGAGACTAGAAGAACGCGCCCGAGAGGAAAAGAAAACCCTGAGCGAACTTATCCGATCGGCGGTACTCGAACACACCCGAAAAGACAGCGATCGATTAGCCCTGGAACTTCAGAGAAAGGTTTACTTCGCTCTGGGAAAAATCACCGAATACCTTCAAACACTCGACGCGGACGCGAGCGAAGTCAATGAAATTCAAGAACTCGTGAACGCGACCCGAAGAAAACTCCTCGGACTAGAATCGTGGTAGACCGAACGCGATGATCGCCAAACAGGTTCAGGGAACTGATTTCAAAGGGGTTCTCGATTACATTCACGGTAAATCGGGAGCCAGAAAGATCGGCTCGAACATGATGGGCAAAGACCCCGAAAGTCTAACCGCGGAATTCCGAATATCCTCGAAGTTGAGAGAGCGAGTTACTAAGCGCGTCTATCATGCCAGCTTATCCGTTTCCCCGATCGAAAAACTATCCGATCGGCAGTGGCTGAAAATCGCCCGCTCTTTTTTGGAGGGTATGGATTTCGACGGTAGCCAGTATGTCGTTTACCGTCACACCGACACGGAACACGATCACGTCCACATTGTCGCCAGCCGTATCCGGATCACCGACGGTACGGTCGTGGGTGATTCTTGGCAGTACCGACGGGCGGAGAGTATCGTGAGAGGGTTAGAGGAAAAATTTAATCTCTTGCCGACACCGAGTAGCTTTAATAGACGGGATAGATCGCCGAAAACGGGAGAGATCCGCCGTCAGAGAAGAACGGGCGAGGTCAGTAAAAGAAGCAACCTTCAAGCGATCGTCAAAAAAGCGATCGAAGGCAAACCGACCCTAGACGTTTTCGTGGGCCGCCTGAAGGAGGAGGGGATAAATGTTCGGCTAAGAAAAACGGGCGAAGGCAAAATCGAGGGAATTTCCTTCGGTATCGACGGCGTGGGCTTTCAGGGTCGGCAGTTAGGGAAAGACTATTCTTGGCCGAATCTACAGACGAATCTAGCGACGGAAACCAACGAGATCCTTACCGTAATCGATACAGAGGGAGGGGAGGAGATGCCGAGAGACAGGGATAGCCCCCCGATAACGATCGTGGCGGTAATTCCCGAAATCCCCACCGTAGCCGTTAAAAGACCTCCGAGAGAGCGATCGATCGAGACAGAGCGGACGCGGGTATCGGCAGAGACATCAAGCCCCGCATTCCCGACCGTCGCCGCTAAATCCTCCTCGATCGAAGTAAAAGCGGAGACGGTGAACCCGGAAGTCCTTCCCCTTATTACCGTAGAGAACAACGAAATAAACGAGCGAAAAGAACGATTAAGAGGCAAATATGTCACCCTAGCCGAACAAGTTCGGAATTATCCCGGATTCCGAGACGTTGACGCGAGGAAAGTCGATACCGGCGTGGCAATCTTGTCCTTAAAATCAGGCGAGAGTCGCGAGGAAACCGAGTTGATCTTGACTCGGAGCGATCGGGTCGAACAATGGCGGGAGGAACTGCCGAGGGAAGTTTATTTGAAGAGGGCGATCGAATACATCCGACAGGTCACTCGCGAGGCGATCGAGTTAATGCGGCAGTCCCGAGAGCGATCGAAGAATTCTGATTTGGAAAGGTGAGGGAAGGTGGCTAATCCTTTAAGGAGTCGCGTAGTATCGCCATCGAGCGTGGTAAGCCTTGTTTTATCATGATTTCCACGTATTTTTCTGCGGTTAACGGCGGATTCTTGAGTGTCGCCCTCTGCTTTCGAGCCGATTCTACAACGGCGGCCGCATCGGACTCGATTAAATCCAAAATAAAATCATCGGGATGAATTGCTTCTACTCCCTGCGGTGTCAGTATTTCGGACGGAAAATCCTTGAGGTTGAAGGTAACGATGAATTCCGCGCCGCAATGGATAGCGGCGGCGAGAACGTGGCGATCGTCGGGATCGGGTAATTCTAAAGCGGGAATTAGCGGCTCGTAACCGACCACCAAACAATCCCGAACGTTAGCGTCCATGAGCGCCCTAGTCCTGGCGAGTTGTTCCGGGGTGATATCGGGGCGGTTTTTCAAAACGTTTCTCGTCCATTCCCCGTGAATCTCATTCGTCCAACGCGCTTTGAAGAGATCCGTCAAAGCCAACCACATCAAGAAGTCCCGAAGGGGTGCGGGGTAGAGGACAGAAGCGTCGTAAATAACGATCGAACTCGCCACGGTTTACTCGTATCCCATGTTCAATTCTTGGGCTTGAGCGGCTAATTCCGCTAGAGTTCGTTCCCGTCGGGCATCGATCTGTCTTTTGTAAGCGATCGCGTCCTCGTGAAGAACCCGGCGACGCGCCCCGACCTTACGGAAAGGGATCTGTCCCGATTCCAGTAATCCCACTAGATAGGGACGGGAAACACCGAGCAGTTCCGCGGCCTCGGAGGTGGAAAGTTCACGTCGGAGCGGGACGAGAGCGACCGCATTGCCCTCCGCCATCTGTTCGAGAGCCTCCGCGAGAAGATTCAAGGCCGCGGCGGGAAGGATGAGGGGATCGGTGTCACTTTCCCCCGATACGAGGTGAATTCGGTAATGAGAGCGCCCTTCGGACAGCAAAGACGCGAGAATCCGACTATTATCTCTCGCTAGAGTCTTATCCTCGACGCTAGGGGTGAAAGGTTCGGTAACGGGGGATAGCATGGGTGGAAACGCTCGATCGAGACTACTACTTGGCTATTTTACGAAACGAACGAAATTAACGCAACCAACGAAACAACTTCTCGGTACATTTGAACTAAACTCGGCTACAGTAGGAAGAATAAGTACAGAAAAACTATCCACGGACGCTATCATGTTCCCTCGATCGAATTTTCTCTTCTTCCTGAACGCTTTAATGATGTCCACGCGACCCTTCGCGATGATTATCGGTTTGGTTCTGTTCGGTATGTTGACCGCCCCGCCGGGTCACAGGAAACAACCGGAGACGGTAGCGGAGATCCTGACCGCGGCCGAGGGGGAATTGAGTTCCTCGGACTATGACGGGGCGATCGAGCTTTACGATCGATTAATCGCGAAAACCTCCGATCCCTTCCTCCTCTCTTCGGCGTATTGGGGAAGAGGCGCGGCCCGTCTAGGTCAGTTCACCACCGTCAACAGCAAAGTACGGTGGTATCGGCTCGAAGCGAGAACCGACAAGGGTTTCGTCGATGATTACGAGACGGCATCGCGGGAGGCGAAAGAGGTATACGATCGAGGGGTCGCAGATCACTTGAAAGCGGCGGAAATAGCCGAGTCCGCGGGAATGACCGATTGTGGACGGGAGATCCGAGAGATACTGCCCCGATTGCCGAAAGGGATGATCCGCTACAACAATCCCTACGGCTTCTACACCGGGCGAAAACCGCCCCGTTGCTACGGGAACTTACCCTGAACAGCCCGCGAGCGCCCGCTCTCTAGTGGTCTTCCCTTGAACTATAGAACCGAGTTCTATAAAATAGAGGAGAAAAGGCAACCGAAAAGGTCGGGCGTGAGGATATTCAAAAACAAATGGTTCGCTAAATTTGCCAGAAAAGAGGGCATTAGCGACGCTCGGCTCCGCGAGGCGGTTTCGGAGATAGAATCCGGGAGGATAGATGCCGATTACGGTGGCGGTGTCATCAAACAGAGAATCGCCCGCACCAACGAGGGAAAATCCGGGGGGTATCGGTCGGTGATTCTCTATCAGAGAGGTAATAAAGCTTTCTTTGTCTACGGATTCGCGAAGAGCGAACGGGATAATATAGACGAGGACGAAGAGCGCGGATTTAAAGACTTGGCGAAAGTAACCTTTTCCTTTTCCGAGGAGGAACTTGCCAAGTTGGTCGAGAGAGGAGTTTACAAGGAAATAAAAGGCGATGACCCGAAAAAAAACTTACAGGAGTGACGCGTTCGCCGCGATTCACGAGACGGCTTCCGGTTATTACGAGGCGGGAGTTATCGATAAACAAACCATGCGTCACTTTGACGAATCTTGCCTAACGCCGGTACGAGAATTCACGCCCGAGGAGATCAAGGCTCTCCGAGAGCGCGAGGAAGTGAGCCAAGCCGTATTCGCCCGTTATCTGAACGTGTCTAAAGATGCGGTCAGTCAATGGGAACGGGGCGAGAAGCATCCGGCCGGGCCGGCGTTAAAACTTCTGTCTCTCGTCGAGAAAAAGGGTCTAGCGGCGATTACCTGAAGCCGTAACGTTCGCGGGAAGCCGGTCACAACATCGCCGCGAACAGATCCCCGTCGGTAGCGTTACCCGTCGCGCTCGGAAACATCTCGCTCGCGAGAGTGTACCGGGCCGCCAGATCTTCCCCGGTGACGGGGGTTAGGGAAGCGCGTTCCGTCAATCGGGCGCGGACTTTATCCCATCGGGTTTCCGACCATTTCAGGATTGTCTTGTAGTCCGCGGTCAGATCGATCGATTCCAATAAAGGGATGTAAGCCGCTTTCCCCCGTCGGAAGTGGGGGTTCAACAGGAGACAGCGACCAGTGGGCAGTTGCAGGAAATCCGAAGGCTCGAACAGGGGCTTTGTTTGAATTTGCTCGGAAATATTGGTACTGGCTTTTCCACCGCTCCGTCCCCGACTTTTCTGCTTGAATTTAATCTCTTTCGATCCGATATAGTCCGAGAAGAGTTTCGCCGATTCGGGATCTTGGGGATTAAAGATGATTTTGGTAGCGCACCCGCCGACGATCGCCCTCGCCAGATCCTTGCCGTACATCTTTTCCATCTGAACCATATTCTGGAATCCGAGAACCGTACACAGCCCGTCTTCCCGGTTCTCGTTGAGCCAGTGATGGAGTGCCGGAAGGTAAAGCGTGGGAACTTCATCGGCGATTAGGAACATTGGATCGGAACGCTTTCGGGAGACATTGCGATTGACCAATAGGTGAAGGATAGCGGCGATTAAAGGGGCGAGAACATCCCGTTTTTCTCGATCGAGTCCCAACACGAGCAACTGTTTTCCTTCCAAAACGGTCGGTAGGGTTGTCTTTCCACAGAAGGCGGGAAGAACATCGGCTTTCATGAATCGGGTGAAGTTAATGTTAGCGGTCGCTAGAATCGAACTGACCGTCTTCTCGGACTCGGCACTAGAGAGCAATTGCCCGAAACTGGCTACTACCCAAGGATTCAGATTATCCTTCCGTTCGAGTACCCGCTTCGCCAGATCGGTACGGCTGGCGAGAGCCTGACACATCATTAAATCGGGGTATTCTGTTCCCCTCGCCAGCATCATGATCGCTTCCATTACCTGATCTCCCGCCGGGCCGAAAAAGCCGTCCTCGGAAGTCTGTCCCGCTCGTTTAAAATTCTGATTCATCACCTCGGCGAACTGACGCGCCATCATCGAATCCGTATCGTCCTTGAGAAATTCCAAAGGATTACAGATCTCGGATTCGGGGTAGCCGGGGGCGAAAATGTGGAGTTCATAGCCGTTTTTGACCGCGTAGGCGGCGAGACGGGAGGTTTGTGTGGGGAATTTGAAATCCCAGAGAATCACGGGAAATCCCTGCTCGATGACCGAGATCGCCACTTGGTCGATAGCGGAAACCGTTTTTCCCGTCCCTGGCGCGCCTAATACCGCCATCCCTCTTTGAGCGTCGGGAAGATAGAGGGGCGATTTACCGAGAGGGTTAGAGGTCGGGGTTCCTATCCAGACGGAAACGGCGTTTTTCTTCCGTTCTCGCATCTGTTTGAGAGCGATCCGTTTCGCGACGGACTTTTCCGCGCGACCGCCGAAATATCCCTTGGCGAGTTTTCCTTTCTTACCCCCTGTCCCGCTCACTAATGCTAGTAATCCGATGAATCCCAAACACGCGAGTAACATCGCGCCCGATCGCGGGGAGATTGAACGGGAAAGATTGTCGAAAGTTCGATCGAACGGGTCGGAAGAGGGTTTCACGACAAGGTAGTGATTCATAAGAGATGCAGACCGTTGAAAAGTACCGACAGGAAAATCGGGAAGGGAAGGAAAACGGCTCTTTGCAAAAAGGCGATTCCCTCCTCCTCGCTTAAGTCGCGCTCGATGTACTGGAGCAGGAGAGTGGCACTGAAGAGGAAGCTAACGAATCCGGCTTTCATCAGGATGGACGGCAGACCCATCCATCGGGCTAACGCCCACCCCAGTAAAAAAAGTCCCGCCGAAGGGAGAAAAAAAGCTCGGTTCGCTATTTTCCAAAGCGGGCGCTCGCCATTCGGGGAGAGGGAGACGAGTACGGCCGCGATGCCCCCGATCGCTACCGACAGACGGAAAAGTTCGTTAGGGGAAACCGACGCGCGACGCATCAGGACGAGTCCGAGGGCGAAAAGGCCGATTTCCGCCCCGGTTCGGGAAACGCGGTAGAGGGTCGAGCGCCGGAAGATCGACGGAATAAGCCCGCTAATTCGCTTTTTCATCAGTCACCTTCCTTAACCGATTTCGGCTTGATTTTGTTTAGATTTACCCGGTTCGAGTTGTCGATCGACGGCTTGAAACTTCTCGACATCGGCGCGGGTGAGGGAGCCGGTCAGTTCTCCATCCTTGAGGCTCAAGATCTCGCCGCGCCCATCTTTGGCAATAACGGTCAGATCTTTGTCCAGGCGTTCGAGGCGGAAAGTGTTGCCATCGAAAACCTCTTTCCCGCTCTCGTTTTTACCGCCGAAGCGATCGAGCAGTTTCGTCGCGACGTTAACCACCTCTAAATTCTGTAGATCTCGCCCGCGGCCCGGAAAGAGCTTTTCCCGAACCGAACTAAGAAGACCGGACACCTTACGGGAGAAATCGCGCGCTCCTTTGCCTAAAAAGGAGTGTGTGGCTTTCAGGTTAGTCTTTAAAGATTTATTCGGGATATTCCGCTCTACTTCCCGTTCGAGGACGATGAGAAAGGGAATCTGTCCTGACGATTTCTGCCCGATAGTCTTTTCCACCGTCCCCGGTTCGACTCCTAATTTTGTCAACTTCTGGCGTTGTTCGTTCGAGAGAGAAGCGGGTTTTCCCTCGCGTTCGGGCGTTTCTCCCGCAATCACCTCTACTTGAACTTTCCGAGCCGGAGGTTCTTCCTTTTCCGTGCTATCGGCGCGTTTTTCGGCCTCTCCGGCCGGGGATGTACCCGTGGTGGGAGAGGCTTCCGGTTGTGTTTTCCCGGCCGCGGGCGCGAGAAGGTTTCTCTCGACAACGCCATCTTTGAGGCGGAAAACCTCTTTCCCGTCAACGGTGATGGTGACATTTCGATCGAGAGGGATAGAGGCGGCGGCGGGGCGATCGGATTCGGGGATTTTGAGAACTTTTTCGAGATAACTCGCCATCTCCCGCGATAGGGCGGGAGTCTCGGTACGAACATCGGGACTTTTTCCCGTTTCGATCGCCGCTTGATAGGCGATCGATTTATCGATCGAGATCTCCACTTTGACGGGTTTCCCCGACTGTTTTAATCGTTCGAGAAGTTCGCGGAGTAGGGCGATCGTCGCCGCCGTTCCCGTCGCCATGACAGTATTCTGGGCTTCTTGAATCGCGCGACCGCTCTCTCTCGCGTCGTGGCGATCGACCTCGAAAATCGGCTTAGACATAGTTATATCGGGAAAGGGGAAGGGGGAAGGGGGAAAGGGGAAAGGGAAAAGGGAAAGGGGGAAAGGGAAAGGGGAAGGGAGAGAAATAATCGTTTTTCCTTTAATCTTTGCCCTTTAAAAGTTGTAAATCGGGCATTTCGATCGGATTTTCGAGACGATTGAGAAGGATTTCCCCGCGGACGAGAACACAGACGAGTTCCCCGTCGATCGCCCACTCGATCGTCTTCGGAACGTAATCTTCGGGAACAGTGATCTCGTGAGTGACGTACCCCGTCACCCATTGGAGAGCCAGCCTTTGGTCGGAAAAAACCTCGATCAGTTTCGGCACGTAGCCCGCGGGGAGCGAGGGTTTGTCGTAAACGGGTTCCAAACTTGTCGCGATCGCGGGATAGTCGGCGAGCTTTTCGGCGATATTTCGGGGGAGTACCATGTTTTTCTCCTAGTTTTTCGGGGTTAATTCAGAGGATTTTTATCTTTAATTCGCGTATTTCTTTCTCGTCCTCTCCTTTCCAGTTCTCGCTCCCGTTTTTTAAGGGATTCCTAGGAATATAAAATCTTTCTCGTGAAGGGGAATCCAAGGGAAGGGGCCGATAATGTAGGGACTCGTGCCGCAGAAGATGGAGAAGCGGAAATAAATGCCGAATCGGGCGATTCCTTCGGCTTCATCGGTATCGGTGAGGACAACTTTGAACCCGCGGCCGAAGGGATGCCGTCCCGTGGGTTCTTCCCCCGCGAGACAGCCGGAACCGCCCGCGACCCGTTGAGAATTGCCGGAAATCCATTGTTTTCCCCGAATGAGGGTAGCGCCGAGCCAATCCGGGCCGGTGAGTTCGATGTGAGCGCAATCATTCCCGTTGCAGGGGTAGGCGAAGCCGACCACATCGCTACCCGTGACCGTATTCGTCCGTCGGGCTTCCTTGGAACCGAAAACGACATCCACGAGGGCGAAAACTCCCGGTGTGCCGAGATCGATAAAGAAATCGGCGAAGGGAAGATCCGCCAGTCCGGGGATTTCTCCGATTAAGGTCTCTCCCCAACGGGCGAACTCGCTAAGGGGCGCGTCTAATAGTCCGGGGATAGAATCGAGAGCGTATCCGGCTAGGTTTAGGGAATCTAGGGATAAATCACCTAAAAGGTCGTCGGTAACGAGATCGCCCAGCAGTTCACCGCTTAACGCGTCGGCGATCGCTCCCCCGAGTTCTTTCTCTACCAAGTCGTAAAAGGGGGCGACATCGCCGAGGGATAGGTCTGCCAAGTCGGGAATCGCTTTGACTAGAGTTTTTAACGTCTGTTTATCGATCGCCCCGAAATCGGCGAGACTCAAAGAACCGGGCGAAAGTCCCACTCGATCGAGAATGCTTTGTAAAGAACGGCTCGGTAAATCGGTCGCTTCCGCCAGATCGCCCAACATGAGGATCGAGGTAATTCGATCGCCCGCATCCCAAGAGCGGGAGGGATCGTATCCCAATTCTCTCGCGAGGGAAGAGAGATCGAGAGAACCGGCTTTCTCGACCGCGGGGATGAGACGGAAGGTAATCCGTTCCCAATCGGGCAAACGCGCGCCGCCGCTCTCGATCGAGGGGATATTTACTTCCTCTCTCTCGATCGATCGGGCAGAGGCGGGCTTGAGTTTAGGGGGAAAGATCTCGCCGAACGCGAAGAAGGTGGTCGTGCCGGCGAGGAGAAGTGCCAGCGATCGGGTCAAATTCGAGTGTTTCATCGTTCTCTCCTATTAATGAGGCGTTAGGGAGAATAAATAAGAGAAAAAGCATTATAGATAAGCTTTATGGGCTGTTAGCCGAACTCCTCGCTAAGTTTTCTAACTTTTCGAGAACGGAAGGGGCTAGATTAAAATGGCGTAGGGCATCCGAAAACGACATCCCGCCCCGGACACGGGCGAGCAGGGTTTCTACTCGATCGAATACTTCCGTGTTCTGTCCCGATCGATCGCGGTCGCGGGCCATTCGCAAACCCCGTTCGATCCGAGCGGCCCTCGCTCTAGTGGACTCTTCAAGACGCTGACTTTCTCGGAGAGCGGGACGGGGATCGGTGTTGATGTTGACCGCCACGTATCGCGCCCGTCCACTGCCATAGCCGAGGTTGAAATAGTACACTTTTCTCGTTCCCGCTCCCTCGGTCACGACGGTTAGCAAGGTGGTCGGAGTGGACGGAACACGGGGAAAAGAGACGGGATGAATACGCCGGAGATGGATAACGGACGCGCCACAGTTTTCTTGCCCCCGATCACTACAATTCGGGGTATCGAAGTCCAAAGTCAGACGGGACGGGTCATCGAGCCAAGCTTTCACCACCCGTTCGCCCGTTCCCGTGAAATCGAGAGATAGTCCCGTTCCCGCCCAGATCGTCAGCGAGGGAATCGCCCCCGATCGCCCTTCCGCGTGGCTAGTAGAGAGGTTTATCACGGAATTGGCGAAACTAGCGGCGGGAAATTGAAGGGATATGCCGATTACAGCGGTAATAATCTTTTTCCGCATTATTTTCCCTCCTCTAAGACTGTATCG
Source organism: Pannus brasiliensis CCIBt3594 (assembly GCF_036688125.1). Classification (NCBI taxonomy): domain Bacteria; kingdom Bacillati; phylum Cyanobacteriota; class Cyanophyceae; order Chroococcales; family Microcystaceae; genus Pannus; species Pannus brasiliensis. The sequence continues at coordinate 77,926 of NZ_JBAFSM010000020.1, forward strand.
GTCGCTTCTAGGGGAATTCGGCGATCGGGGGAATCGATCGCTCCGAGATCGAGTTCGAGGGGTTTTTCGGGAATGTCAACGCCGAAGGTTCTATTCACGAAGACCTCTAACGGGGTTCCCTGGCGGAGAAAAAAGATGGTCACGCTTACCCCCGAACCGAGACGGCGATTTTCCCCCCCGGTTAACATGCGGTAGAGGCTGGAAATCGATCGCCCACCGGGGATATCGGCAAAATCTCCCGCTATAGACAGGAGATCGGTTATCGTCCGCGCGTTGTCATCCGAGCCGTTATTTCCGAGCGTTTTCATCTCGGCCACAAGAGGCTGACCTCCCGCGCCCCGTACCTTCAAAGCGCCTTCCGGTAAAGGGATTTCCTTGCCATCGATAACGAGACTTTCCACGGACAGGGTAACGAGGGCGTTATTTCCCGTTTCCAGACGGGCGATCGCCTTGGAACCCGCGGGAATTCGGACGTTACCCGACTTATCGGTTAGGGGTTCGTTCAGGGTGAGGAGATAGCGTTCATCGGACGCTCGTTCTGTTCGGTTTCTTCTCTCTCCCTCCCAAGCGATCGTGGTTTCTAAACGGGCGGGAATGGATTGACCGAACTCGATCGCTCGGGGGTCATTATTCGGGGGAGAAGGATTAGAAGCGATCGGGCGATCACGAGAGCGATCGGGAGAGATTACCTGCTCCGACGAGTTAACCCGGTCGCGGACGGTTCTCGGTTCGTAAACCGGGGCGGTTCGTGATTGTCGGGAAGAGGGGGAAGAGGAAGAAACCGACCCTTCCTCGAAAGAGCCGACACGGGATAGTTTTGACCAGAGTTCCGACGGATCTTCGTTCGCGATCGGGCGCGGGGTGGGAAGCGATCGGGCCGGTGTGGTTGCGACTGGGCGAACAGAACGTTGGGGAGGAACCCGAACGGTTCGTGGGATGGGTCGATCCGCCGGCGATCGCATTTCGCTCCCGATTTCTCGCGATACGGGCCTGGGGGAAACGGAGACGGTTCGCGTCGGGGGACGGGAAGCGATGACGGAGCGCGTTCTCGGTTTTTCGGCGGCGATCGGTTGGAAGGGTTGATTTTTCCGCTCCTGGATGTCTCTCAATCGTTCCTGTTGCTCGCGCAGTGCCAGTTCGGAAAGGAGCCGGGATTTTTCCTTGTCCTCGTTCGCCGGAGACAGTAGGGGATTCTTCTCCTGTTCCCCGGTTTCAACGGGACGGTTAGCCGCCACGGATTCCCCCGGTGATTGAAATCGGGAGAGAAAGAGACTGGCCACAAAAACGACGAAAAATACCGCCCCGGAGACGAAAACCAACTTAGACAGAGGACTGGAGGCGAAACTATGTCGGGTGATCTGTTCTTCTAAATCTTCCTCGGGTAATAACGGCGTGGGGGAGGAAGAGGACGAACGCGATCGATCGGCATGGGAGGCGAGGGAAGGATCGTCGAAACCCGTTAATCTGGCTAAACGTTCCTCAGTAGGCGGATCTTTGGCGTTTTCTGGCTGGGAAAACTCGGTATTCATACAATCTCACCGGATAGGTTTATTTTTTCTCTTCGGGGGATTCGCGATCGACGGATAAATCGCCGAATCGGTAGATCTCCAATCCCGTCGCGCGGGCGTTATACACCGCTCTCCGAATGGCCGTGGCGGATTCGGGGAGAGGATCGGGGGTTACATGAACAGCCCTCACGTAGATGTCCTTGTTGACGGGAACCGCTTCACCGATTCGATCGCCACCGGTGAAAGTGTAGAGATTGGCGATCATCGTCAGCTTCCATTGGCCCAGTTCGATCGCTTCCGGTTCGGAAAGATGGTCGATAACGAGAACCATTTGGGTATTTCCGCCGAAAACGCCCGCGGGGGTGATCTCGGCGAGTTTCGAGAGGAAAGCGCCCCGAAAATCCTCCGAGAGTGCGAAACTCGCCTCCCACGCCGCGGTCGTCACCTTGCGCTTGCCCCGAAAACCATTGCCGGATAGTTCTATCCCCGGATCGGGAACGGGCTTAAGCGGGCTTTTCAAGGCGCTCGTGTCTTCCAACTGTCCCGAAGCCCCGAATAGCATCGTGGCGATCTGTCCGACAAAAGTTTGAATCGCCCGCGGGGAGCGGTACAGGGAGGATTCAACTCCCACGCGGATCGATCGCCCGTCCACTAGCTCGACTAACGTGGGAGCGGGTCGTCGGGCTAACTTGGCGATCCAGATCGTGTTAAAGGTGGTCTGAAGGAACAGGAGACCCTGTAATCCCAGCGTCGCGAGGACAAAAACGGTGAGAACGTTTCCCGATGAACCTTTCAGCAGGGGACGCGCTTTCGGGATGTTTACCTCCGCGGGTACGTTCCCTTTTTTGGTGTTAAACAGTCTCATAAACTTTCGATTCGTAGTTAAGATTTTGGAAGGTTTTTCTATTGCCTTCTGCCTCCTGCCCCCTGCCTCCTGCCTCCTAAATGAAGAAACCGGCAACGGCTTTAGTGGTGTTCCCGACCGCGCTGGAGATCGATGTCCAGACCATCAATCCCGCCCCACTCGCCAAGCTAGAAGCGAGTATCGGGGCGAGTAATCCGGCGAACAGCGCGAACCAGAAGGGATCGCCGTCCCCCGAACTCGTCGCGACCACCGAGGTCAGGCCGACGATGATGTTGAAGCAGAGACGGGCGAAACCGATCGAGAAGAATCCCGTTAACCAAGCGAAGACGGGTTTCGCTCCGTAGGGGAGAAGGGAACCCCCCACGGCGATCGGGCCGAGGAGCGCGGTGATTAAAAGCGAGGCTTCTAGCAAATTCTGATAGGCGATCTGCATCCAGTAGAGGACGGAGACAACGATCGGCATCCAGACCGGTTTGAGCAATCCGAACACCCCGATATCGAGAACGTCTTGGGAAAGCGTGTCGCGAACACCGTCGAGAAAGCCCCGGATTCCATCGATCCAACTTCCGCCCCCACCCCCGAAGGCGAACTCGTAAGCGTCCACGAGGGAGCGGGAGCGTTCCAGTGCCGAATTCACGCATTGAAGTTGTGCCTCACCGAGAAGGGACTGGCAGGGGCGCAGGGTATCGGAAATCATCGCCTGTAGCCCGATCTTCCCGTTGGCTTCCCGGTAAAGTTCGTCGAGTTTGATGCCAGACATCGTGATCGCGAGTGCCTGACTGTTGGCTTTATTGATCATGTCGCGGAGGGATAGGGTACTTCGCGCCAACAACACCCCGTTATTGTTCAGCAAAAAGGCGACCAGTAGCGGCCAGACGAGGGACTGTAACACGAGCGGTTTTCCCTCGTTCAAGTCTTTGTAGAGTTCGATAATCAGAAAGATGAGCGTTCCCACGGCGAAGACCGTTCCCACCCAACAGAGAACCCCGTAGAGCGTTGCCCCGCCTAGAGAGCCAGAATCACCGAGAACGTTTTTCCAAGTCGCGTTCCAAGATTCGGCGACTTGATTCGCCGCGTCCGCCCCGTTGATGAGAACGTTGTTAAGCGAGATGTCTGCCATAATTTTTTAAGGGGAAAGGGGAAAGGTGAAAGAGAAAGGGGGAAAGGGAAAAGGGAAAGGGGGAAAGGGAAAAGGGAAAAAACTAAAATTTAGAGAGAAAAGTCAGGGTAAAGCGTCGAGAAAGCTCTAATCCATCTCTTTTTCCCTTACCCTTCCCCTTTTCCCTTAAAAAAGATTGGATTGAGCGGTGAGGTTCAACAGGAGAAAGCTATCCACGGTCGATCGAGCCTGTTCGTCCCGGTTGCGTTCGTCGAGGGAGCGGGAAATATTGGAGAGGTTGAGGTTGGTGAATTGGGTATCCGCCCGGCTTCGGAGAGCCGACGCGCCGTGCATCGCGGCGATTACCGATTGTTGGGCGTTGATTCTCGCGAGAGCTTTAACCACGTCTTGAGTGCTTTCGTAAGATTGAGCCTCGTCGGAAGTGTCGAGAATAGACTGGACGACCTCGCTTGTCTGCTCGATCTCGTCCTTCATCTGTTGCTGTCCCTCTTCCCCTAGAACGGTCTCGACACTCAGGGAGGTGGCGACTCGATCGCTTAAATTGCCGAGTTGGATAGCGTAACTTCGCGGGTCGGCGCGGAAGGGATCGGGGGTTTCTCCCGCCTCTCTTACTTTGTCCGCGATCGTCGCCCGCGCTTTGCCCGCGTTCGGAATTCCCAATTCCCCGGCCACATCTTGCAGGATCTCGGTGAGACTCCCGCTACCGCCGAGGATATCGGTCGCAACGGTACACCAACCCGGTTCGGACGGGGTGGCGAAGAGGATCGGTGCGGCGGAGCAGGGATCGTTAATCGTGTTTTCCAATAGAGAGACCCAATTATCGACGGCGACGATTTCCGGGAAGAAAGAAACCAGCGTGGAGTAAATATCGCCGAAGATCGAACCGCCGAGAAGATCGGCGATTCCCGCTCGGACGGGTCTGACGGTGACAGAAACTAAAAGGACAGTTCCCACCGCGACGGGAATAACGCGACGGCGGAAACGGCGGGATTCGGTGTTTCTAGGAGCTTGAGTGTCCATGAGAGTGTTGAGCGGTAATCAAATCGGTAAATCGGCAAACCGGTCAGCTTTCGACGGTAAGCCCTTTTTTTCTTCCTCGAACAATTCGGAGAGAGATTCCCCCGATCGCAGGGAACGCGAGAGAATCCGGCTAAAAAAGGCGATCGCCTCGAACTTATCGGGGTAACGGGATAGATATTCGGCCCGGATCGCCTGTTCGTCGGGGTTGTTGGCGACTACCGCGAGTTGAACGTAGGCGGGATAGTAGCGGCAGAAAGTGTAGATGCCGCTGTCGTCGAGGAGCCATCGCGTGAAAACGCCCTGTTTATTCGGTAGGAATCGTTCACATTGGGCGATCGTTTCGCCCTGATAGCCGAAAATCGAGATGAAGCTCGGTGTTGCCGCTCGTTGTATTCGGCCGATGAGCCGGACGCTCAAATTCTGGAGGATCTGCGCGCCTACCTTGCCCGCGGCGGCGATCGTGTTCGGGTCTTGCGCGGTGAGGATGACCCGAATCCCGGCTTTCGCCCCGTTCGCGCAGAGCATCGCCACCAGTTGCGCGATCTCGGGAAATTGGAAAAGAATGGGCGATTCGTCGATAAAAAAGATACTCATCGGTGAGGCCATCGCCCGACGTAGCGCGGCGGCGTAAGCGACCAGAGACAGAATCGCCGCGTCTTCGCTCTGGGAAACTTGCCGTAGAGCGAAGACCAACAGCATCGAATCGGTCGGGACGGTGGAGGGGGAGGAAATCGCTTTCCCGACGCGACTGTTCACCCAATAGGTGAGGCGTAGGCGGATTTGTTCCAGCGCTTTCGGGACGATGTTCCAGTTAACTCCCTCCTCAAGCTGTAGGAGTCGATCGATCTCTTCGAGAGTGCAGAATCGCAGATAATCCCGTAGGGTCGGCATCTCTTGCCATTCCTCGCTGTCGGGTCCTCCTGTCTCCGCTTTGGTATAGCGATCGAGGATCGTCGGATCGCTGAAAAATCGGTTTAAAAGGCAGTAAAGAACGGTGCGGATCGTGGTCTTTAGGGTTTCCTCGGTGTTGACCCCGACCACCATCGCCAGTAGGCAGGCGGAAAGGAAGTCTTTGTAATCCTCGAAACGTCTTCGGGCCTCGTCCGGGGCGAGAGCCGACAGATCGGGACGCTCGAAGAGGTTGATCGCTTCCGCGCCCACATCGAAGTACGCGCCCAAGGGACTGACGAATTCCGTGTAGTCGGTGAAGGTACTCGTGCCGTCCGGTTTCGGGTAGTCCAACGCGACGACGGGGACGTTTCGGGCGAGCGCGTGGGTGAGAATGCCGGAAACGAGAACCGATTTTCCCGATCGAGTCGTCCCGAAAACGCCGAGATGCTTCCCCTCCGAGCGGAAGAGGTCGATATGGATCGGTGTCCCGCCATCTTCCGCGAGCAGTTCCAGTCCGTCTCGATCGGGGCTGAGTGTGGTGACAAGAGGAATCAAACCGGGCAATTCTTTACTGAGGTAAACGAGCCGCCGATTGCCGTATTTGAAGGAAAGAAGTTTTTCTTGCACGATCGGCAGGGTTTGAAGCCAGATATGCCAAGCGATCTCGGTTTCTCTCACCACCCACGCGGGACGTAGAAAAAAGTTCTCGATCTGACGGCAAGCGTCATCGAGTTCTTCTAGAGATTCCCGGTGAACGAGGAAAACGATTCCCGTGTGAAACGGTACGGCTCCCTCGTATAGACTTTCTTGGGCTTCGATCGATCGTTTGGCATTAATTCCGGCGGCCACGTCCACATCCTGACGCTCGCTCGCCCTGACCGCCGCGGTCGTGGATTGTTTGATGAGACGTTGGACGGTAGTTCTTACCAGAGTCGGGTTAGCGGGACTAATCTGGCAGAAGATCTCGGTGTCCGTGACCAAATCTCTGGCGATTACGTCCCACAGATAATGAAGTTGTTGTCTCTTGTCTTTCCATCCCGCGGGTTTGTCCCAAAAGGTGAGCGCGCCGGTGTACTTGCCCCCGTTGTGAACCCACTTTCGATCGGCCCTCGGTACGGAATCGGCGAACAGGAGCGTGGTACTGTGGACTTCCGAGGTGATTTCCTCGCGGATACCGTTCTCGTCGAGAATGAGGAGTTGCGGGATATCGATCGGGGGAGTCCGCGGGTTGAGCCTGTACCAGAGGGATTCCCACATCTGGATTTCCGTCATCGGGGCGATTTTTAACTTCAGTTTGTTGAGAAAAAGTTGCTCCCAGACGAGATAACCGTTATTGAATCCAGCGCCGAGTAGGGATTCCAATTTGACCGCCTCGTTAGCCGCCCCCTCGCCGCGTATCCACGATAGAGATTCTTCGAGCTTGGCGAGGGCGCGTTCCGTCCAGTCCGCCGACTCCGCTTCGGAATTGCCGAAAGTGTAGGTAACGTAGACTTTGAGTAATTTCGGTTCTCTCAGACCGGTAGCGGCTAATTCACGAACCCGTTGACGTTCGCCCATTAACAGGAATTTGACCTCATCTCCCGGCGATCGATCGAACAGCGAGGATAGACGCGATTGACGGTCTCGATCGGTTTTGAACGCTCCCAAATGGAACGTGACCGCTTCCGAACGCGGGAAATCTTTTAATCCCGCCTCTACTTGGTCGAAAACCCCGTCTACCTCTTCCGCGGAGAGGAAACTATGGATACCCTCGCAATTGAAGCCGAACACGAGTTGCCACGGTGCGGAGCGATTCTTTTTCAGTAAATAAGCCCCGATCTGACGGTTCCGTAAACGGAGACTGACCATCGCCTGTAGGTGCAGGTGGTTTTCGATCGGGGTCATCGTGAAGTTCCGAGAACCCTCTTGAACCGTTAGGGGCGGAATTCTAGTTTTCATCGCGTTCTCTCCCGCTTTTACGACGTTTATCGGCTATCCCGTCACTTTTGAGGAGTAAAGATTCATATCGTGCCGACGCTCGAGTGAAATAGGGGCGGGTCACGAATTTAGAGAAAAACCGCCAGGCGCGATTTCCGGTCAAGATCCAACTCGTTCCCATCAGCCACGCGCCGAATAGTGTTGCGTTAATCCAAGACAGATGAAAAGCTTCTTTCGCCCACCAACTCAGCAAGAGAATGAGGGCTAAAGGAAATACCTGACCCGCGGGAAAGGGGCCGATTTTCGGTTGTTTGCCGAGCGCTTGATTGATGCGACGGAATTCTCTCTCTTCGGACATGGCAGTAAGGAGGCAGAGGGCAGGGGGCAGAAGGCAGGAGGCAAAAGAGGCTCGCGAGGATGTAGGAAGGGTTGAAGGCGGGAGAAGATAGAATCATTCGTGATTTACCACTCCCACCCCTGCAATCATGAGTTACAGAGAACAGTTCATCTGGAAACGGGGAATTCAGCTTGCTGTCGATTGCTATCGACTCACCGAGCGTTTCCCAAAATCCGAACTCTACGCTTTGACGAGTCAGATCAGGCGTTCCGCTGTCTCGGTTCCCTCGAATATCGCGGAAGGCTATGGAAGGAAAACCACGGGCGAATATGTTCAGTTTCTTCATATAGCGTTAGGTTCTTTGCGGGAGCTAGATACCCAACTAATCATCGCCAGAGAGGTAGGCTTGGTCGAAACTCATCTCATCACTCCCGTTCTGGAAGAGGTTGATAAGTTGCAGGGAATTCTAGTCTCTACTCTGGCAAAGTTAAAGTCTTAACTCCCTCCTGCCTCCTGCCTCCTGCCTCCTGCCTCCTAACCGGTGATCAACTTCGTGAGGATATCGGCGAGGGTGACGGTGATAACCACGAGGATGGGAGTCCGCGCGGCCGCTACCCAATCTTCATCCTGACGGACGGAATTGAACACGCCGATGAAAGCTACGGCGAGGTAGACGATGTATAAAGCCCGTAGAGTGTTAAAAACGATGGGGATAGCCGCTCCCGACGAACTAAAGGTCGTGTTGAAGAATTCTTCGGCTCCTTGGAAAAATTGCGCCCGCGCTGGGGTGGCGAACAGATTGAGGGAGGCGAAGACCAGCGTTCCCAACATCATGAAGAACGCGCTTTTTACCCGACGGTTAACTTGTTTTCCATCGAGGTAGGGACGAGCGAGAGCGATACAACCGGACACGACACCGACGGTGAGGAGGGCGGAATCGCCGCGCGCCCCGTTGAGGATGCCACCGGTGAACAGGGCGAGAGGAAGGATGGCGCTTTTGAGTCGATCGATCCGGGAGATTTTCCGCTCTTCGGCGGTTTTGAAAGATGGTACTCGCATATTGGGTTGTTAGGGAAACATCGGGGAATGGTCAAAGTTGAGATCGACGCGTCGATCGAGGAGAGCATTTCCCTCCCCTGCCGTTTCCGAGACGGCTAGAACGAGTCAACCCCTATCCAATCGGATCTGACCTTTCGATCGCAAGCGAAACCGCGAAAGGCGGTAAAAATTCCTAAAATTTGTTTTTTCAATAATTCGGGAAGTTTTCCCACTCTGGCGAACGCGACGCTTTTTGGAAGAAATGCGGGAGAGAGTGCCGCGATTCCTTTCGCCGTCAGGGAGACAGGGGAGGAGATCGATCGAGCGACTATAATTTCTATAGAAACTAGAGAAATTTGTGTTCGCTTTTCGGGAGAACTTATGAAGGGAAAAACCGTATCCGCCTACACCGACTCGGAAACCGCCAGTCGCGTGGCGGGAATCGCGAAGTTAGAACATCGCCCCCCGGCTCGCATCGCGGGGATGGCCTTGAAGTGGTTCGTCAGCCTTCCCCCGGAAGCGAGAGAGGCTTTATGGCAGATCGAGGCACTGGGGGACGAGGACGATCTCGCCGAGGTCAGACGGGAGATGACGCGGACTTTACTGAACGTTCGATATAACATCGCCCGTAGGCAGGTACTCGCCGAGATGAATGTTGAGGGTTTAGGGGAATTGGAAACAGAAGACGATAGCCTCGCGGCCGCGGTGAACTTAACACACGATGAGTGACATCTTGCGTCTGTGTTTGGATTTAAATATCTGGTGCGCCGCGCTTCTCGCCGATTTCAAGGGAAGAAAGGACACTTCCTGTCAATATCTGGTCAGAATCGTTCGGGAAGGCGTTTGTGAGATCGGGAGGGTACAACTCATCGTATCGTGGGGAATGCTCGATCGCCTGCGGTTAGTTTTAGAACGAGATCTCAAGGTGGCTCCATCGGCGGCCGCTCTCTATATTAGACCTCCTGCATGAATAGCAAGACCCCGTGCCGGTTAAGGCAAGTTCGGG
>NZ_JBAFSM010000021.1:0-83524 GCF_036688125.1 Pannus brasiliensis CCIBt3594
ATCTTTCCGCGAGGTTTCTATCTTCCCCGACCCTAGAGTGATAAAAGAGCGGTATGCACTCGCAAAAGTGATATGAACAACGAATTTACTTCGATCGAATCGGAAACTGATTGGCAACGTCTCGACGCGATGACCGACGAAGATATCGATCTATCGGATTGTCCGGAAGTCACTTCGGAAATGTTCGCAAAAGCGATCGTTCGGCGCGGTTTGCCTTCTTCTCCGCACATGGAAGCGAATCGATAAGGGGTGAGTTTCGACTCACCCCTCGCGTGGTTTATAACCAGACGCTCACATCGACTTTTAACACTTCTCCTAGCAGTAATAACCACTTCAACTGAGACAGCGGCCAGGGACAGAAACCGTCCGATCCTCCGGCTAAACATTCCGGGATCAAGCGTTCGTGTAGGAAATTGTAGTAGAGTTCCTGCACTCGATCGAGCGATAACCCTAACTGCAAATTATCCCCGATCTCGATCATTCTCGTGATCCGCCGCGTGTCCTCTTCCGTGACTAGAGGATCGCCATCCTGAAGGATCGTGTGGAGAGATTGATACAATAAACGTTCGAGAACTTTGCGCGCTTCGGGGATATTTAATTGACAGCGCAGATGACTGGCCTCGATCGAGATCACCGTTAACTCGGTCAGATGATTTTCCGTCACGCGGGCATCGTCGAAAGAATTTTCTAACGCATTGATCACCTGTAAACAACGGTGAGAGATGGCGATTTCCGCCGCGACCTGTAACTCCCGAGGAACCGGTATTTCGTCCCGTTGAAAAGCCATCAGAATCCCGTAATTATCGCGATAGACCTGCGTGTATAGCAGATCGAGGCGTTTTTTGGTCTCTTCCGTTACCTGTTGCATGATCCGGTGTCTTTCCTCGGCGAACAGGTTCGGGAGCGCGAAAAATCGATCGCCGAATTCCCGGCCCATCTCGACGATAATCATCGACACGCTGGCCTGTTTTAGCGACTCGAAAAGCGCGTCTTTCATCCGCGTGTAGGCTAACCGTCCGTTAAACGGTTGAATACAGCAGTGGAAATCCCATCCCCCCAAATGCAGGACGGCGAATACCAGATGTTCACTCTCTAGCGTGATTTCCGAGGTTAATTCCACCTGTCCCACCGCGAGGGTTAACGCGCCGATCTGCTGTTTCTGGTAATCTAGCTGTCGGGTTTGGTAACAGTACACCCGATGTTCTTCCGGGTACTTCGTAAACAGCGAACTGATCGCGTAGTGGGCGGCCACTTGGTCGAAATCCACGCGCGCGGGGATCACCAACTGCCGATACACGTCCGCGCCGTCCTGATAGGTTTTCACGTTACTCGGCGCGAAAGCCAGACGGCTAAGGAAATTCATCTCTAAGCGCACTCCGGCCACTTCCCCGGCTAACTCTAGGGCGCGGGCCGCGTAGCGGAGGATCTGCGTTCCTTCCGGGCGGGAAATCTCTTCAAAAAACCAGCCACAACTCGTAAACATCAATAACGCGTGTCTCTGCATTTCCAAGAGCCGTAACGCGTCGATTCTCTCGGTTTCGGAGAGCGATCGAGCCTGATGCCGATCGAGAAAGCGATCGATCACCGCCGGATCTCGATCGAGAATCACCTCGATATACTCGTCCCGCGCGCGCCAGGGATCGCGGAAAAATTCCCCTCCTTTCTCCTCGTATACCTCGATTAACTCGTCTCTGAGCCAGTTTAACGCCTCGCGTAACGGTTTCCGCCACGTTTGCACCCACTCACCACCGCCACCACAGCCGCAGTCATCCTGCCAGCGATCGACCCCGTGGCAACAACTCCACGCCGTCACCGGTTTTAACTCCACTTCCCACGTCGGCGGGCAAATACTGAGATAATGGGCGTAATTCGAGACCGTCCAGCCGTATTTCGGGAAAGCCTCGATAAACGCGTAGGCGAGACATTTTTCCGTCCCGGCTTTGTGATGGCCGAAAGTTTCCCCGTCGGTGGCGACGCTGACGATCTGCGAGGGACGGTGATCCCCTTTAATCGCGCCCCCCAATCGCGCCGCGAAATGGTCGGTACTTCCCAACACGTCGTTAAAGCCCATATCGCGGGAAATCGGCCCGTCATAGAAGAAAATATCGAGATAACGACCGTCGGGCAGGAAACAACGGTAGGGACGGGTGGGATCGATCTGTCCCCCTCCCACCGCGTGCCACCGGGGATCGGGATCGTCTTCGGTGGGGAAGGGGCGACAGCGTTGGGCTTGCGAGGGCGCGAGAATGGTGAATTTGATCCCCTCGTCGATGAGCGCTTCCACGGTGTCCATATCGATCGCCGTTTCCGCTAACCACATCCCCTCGGGATCGCGGTCGAAACGACTCCGAAAATCGGCGATCCCCCAGCGAATTTGGGTGTATTTATCGCGTTTATTGGCGAGAGGGAGGATAATATGGTTGTATACTTGGGCGATGGCGTTCCCGTGTCCGTTTAATCGCTCGCGACTGGCCCGATCGGCTTCGATAATCCGTTGATAGACCTCTAGATCGTGGTTACGCATCCATGACATTAGAGTGGCGCCGATATTGAAACTGAGATATTCGTAATTGTTCACGATCCGCACCAGTTCCCCGCGATCGTTCAATACCCGCGCGAAGGCGTTGGGACGGTAACACTCGTGATGGATGCGTTCATTCCAGTTGTGAAAGGGGCGCGCGCTGGGCTGGCGCTCGATCGTGTCGAGATAGGGATTTTCCCGCGGCGGTTGGTAGAAATGTCCGTGAACCGTGATATAAACCCCCGTAGCGGTTTGGAGGGGATCGATCCCCGTGACGGGATCGACCTGGAATGTCGGGGAAGGCTGATGCGCTGTATAGGTCATAGGATAAAACTGAAAAATCGATTTTCGTGACTCGGATAGATGCAATCTGAAGCGAAGCCCTGCTTAAATAAAGCTTAAACTTTGACGTTTCTCTTTCTTTCGCTGGTATAATATCATGACTCTTTCCCTGATAAACGAAGGGTTAACAATTCTCCATCTCTCCATACATAGCACAAGAATTCTCAATCAATCGATCAGGTAACTTCGCCATTGAATTTCCGAATCTTCCGGGTTTACGGTGCGTTCGAGCAATCGCCAGCTTTTTCCCTCGATCTGTCTCTGCAAATAAAGATCGAAATCGTTATGTTGTCGCGTCGTTTTCTGTCGGGGAGAGGAGAGCGAGAGATCGTAGTCGCCGCGTAGGTGATAGGCGGCTAGATCCTCCACGTAGACGGGTTCTAGGCTTTTCACGTTAATGCCGTCGATCTCGATTTTCGGGGGTTCGGCTTTTAGGGAACGACTCAATCGATCGCTCGTGTGACGGAATTGTAATACTAACGCTTTCCGCACGATCTCCCCCGGTGGCGCGAATTCTGTCGGGGGAGCGGTACTGCCGCAGGCGCTCAGGAAGAAGATAATAACGGCAATGGCAAGAGACAACAGACGACGCATAGGACGGCGCGGGGAATGATATGTTGAAACAAGATGGAAACGTGTCTAGGAGGGGGGATGACTCAACCGGATAATCGCGAGAATTTGAGCCAACGGGAAGCGATCGAGGCACTGCAACAGGCGATCGATCGATTGAATACCCTCGTCTCCCAACTTAACACGGGATCGCTAGAGAGTTTACCCTCCCGAGAGGCGATCGATAATCTTCTCACCTCCACCCGCGAGGTCGCGTCCGTCCTCGTGCCGATTCCCGAGCGAACCGAAGAAGAGGACGAGTTCGCGGGGATCGAAGATATCCTAACTCCCGCTTTCCCCGCGGAAGAACCGAAGAAACCCGAGCGGGAAAAGCCGAGTTTTAGAGAGAAAAGGGGAACTTCTCGCGGCTCCCGTTTGCCGAGAACCGCGATCCTCGGTGGGGTACTGGCGACGGTTCTGGCCGCCGGAGCGGTGGCGCTCTTCGCGTTCGGTATTGTCAAGTTCCCGCAAAATCCCCCCGAAATCGCCGCTAATCCCCCGGAAACGGTTCGCGAGGACGTGCCGGAAGTCATTGAAACCCCCCCGGAATTGAAAGCGCCGGATGTGGCGATTCCCGTCCCCATCCGTGAACCCGAACCGAAATTAACCCCGGAACAGGGTTTAGTCGCCGCCATTCAGGAAGAGATTACCGAATTAACGAATCGCTACCCGGAGGGGTTGATCTCGACGGTAGAGGTGGATTTTCTCGCCGGCCGTCTGACGGTATTCGTCGGCGATAGTTGGTACGATTTAAAACCGGCGCGGCAGGATAAATTCGCCGATTCGATCTTTCAACGCGCGCGGGATTTGGATTTTACCCGTCTGGAAGTGAAGGATAATTCGGGCGTATTGGTGGCGAGAAGTCCGGTGATCGGCGATCGGGTGATAATTGTAGAAAGAACGAGAGGCGTTCAAAGTTCGTAAATTTCGATACTCGATCGATTCGATTTTATCTATCTTTAGATGCTCGATCGCTCCTTCCCTAATCGATTAGAATCGCTCGATGGGGAAGGATTTTTTTCGGGGATCGATCGAGTGTCAGTTTTTTTTGCACTTAGATCTTAATGGAAAGAATTTCGATCGATCGAGCATTTTTACCTATTTTGGTCGAATAAAACTGAAACTATAGACGGAAAACAAGACGGTCAACCCTCGCTACGATCGAAGGGTTTTCTCGATTCGTGTACCGATTCCAAATGTTCTATAAAATCTGTTCGATCGATCGCGGGAAAGCGAGAGGGGGCGCAAGGCTTGCGCCCCTACAGGATTATGGTTATTCCAGCGAAGATTAAGTTTGTAGTAAAAAATCTCTGTGAGCTTTTCTTGAAAATTCTACAGAAAAATATTTTAGATTTTAATCCAAGAGGATTTTTAGCGTGAATTCTTATAATATTTCTTTTCAATCTATAGTAGACAACGATATTTTAACACGGGTTGACCGTCGATCAAGCGGTGCGGTCGGGTTAGCGATCGCCCTAACAATCATCGCTTTATGGTCGATCATTTTACCCGTATTACTATCGCTAAATCTTCGAGAAGTCTGGATCGGTTTTATCCAGATCGCTATCCTGTGGCAGATGTTTCTCGATACGGGATTATTCATCACCGCTCACGATGCCATGCACGGCGCGGTTTACCGAAAGAATCCGAAAATCAATCACTCGATCGGCGCGTTAACCTGTTTTCTCTATTGTTTTTTCCCCTATAAAGAACTCTTCAAAAAACACGCTTTACACCATAATCATCCCGCCAGCGAACTCGATCCCGACTATCACGACGGTCGGCATAGTAACCCGATCGCTTGGTATCTCTATTTTATGAAAAGTTACTGGAGTTGGTATCAGTTCATCGGGATGACGGTTCTTTATTATATCTCGATCCGCCTTTTCCATGTAGAACCTTTGAATTTTTGGTTACTCTTAGCTTTTCCGCTAATTCTCAGTTCTTTACAACTCTTTTATTTCGGAACCTATCTACCGCATCGAGAACCGATCGAGGGCTATAAAACCGACAATCGCGCGCGCACGATCGAGCTACCGGTTTTCTGGTCGTTTCTCGCTTGCTATCACTTCGGCTATCACAACGAACATCACCAATATCCGAGAGTTCCCTGGTGGCAACTACCCACCGTTTACCGACAGAATCGCCAATTGAAATCTATCTCCTAACTTCTATCTATATGACAAAGTTCGGTATTATTTGCCCTCCCTATCCCGGACACCTGAACCCGCAAACGGTTCTAGCGCGAGAACTCCAATCGCGGGGACATCGCGTGACGTTTTTACAGATTCCCGATCTAGCGGAAAAAATCCGATCGAGCGGGGTGGATTTTCACCCGATCGGCGAAACGATCTATCGAGCGGGAACGATGGCGGAAACTTTCGCGAATCTCGGTAAATTAAGCTCGATCGAGGCTTTACGGTATTCCCTGGATTTCTGCGTTCAAATGGTCGAAATTATCTGTCAGGACGCGCCGAAAGCGATCGAACATCTCGGTATCGACGCGCTAATCGTCGATCAACTCGAACCCGTGGGCGAAACCGTTGCCGAAGCGATCGATCTGCCCTATATTACCGTTTCCTGCGGGCAAGCGATCCACCGGCGCGCCGATGTTCCCCCCTTCTATACCCCGTGGATGTATCGCGATACATTTCCCGCGAGAATTCGGAATCAATCGGGCTATTATTTTCTCGATCGAGGCTGTCAACTCTTACTACAAGCGATTAATTCCTACCGCCATCGCTGGAATCTCGCCGATTACCCGCGTATTTACGCCTCTAACGCCCGAAATCGCATCACCCAACAACCGCCCGCCTTCGAGTTCCCGATCGCCAACCCTCCCGAAAATCTACACTATGTCGGCCCCCTGCGCTCCTCTTCCCCGAATCCGGCTTTTTTTCCCTACGAGAAACTAACGGGACAGCCGATGATCTACGCTTCCCTCGGCAGTGTCCAGAACACGAAATTTCCTCTTTTTCAACGGATTGCCGCCGCTTGTAAGGATCTCGACGCGCAGTTAGTCATCGCGCACGGGGGAGGGATGAGCGCGGACGAGGCCCGATCGCTCCCCGGAACGCCCCTAGTGGTAGAATACGCGCCACAGCCGGACATTCTCGCGCGCGCGAGTCTCACCATCACGCACGGGGGAATGAACACGATCTTGGATTCTCTCACCTACGGGGTTCCTCTGGTGGCGATTCCCATCACTTTCGAGCAACCGGGAAATGGCGCACGGGTTCGTTATCTGGAAGTCGGGGAAGTGTTTTCTTTGAATAATCGAAGTATTTCTAAGTTACGATCGACCGTTCAACGGGTTTTTACGGAAGAGAAATATCGGGAAAACGCCCGAAAAATTCAACAGTCGATCGCGCGATCGGGTGGTGTGAAACAAGCGGCCGATATTATCGAAAAAGCGACAACCGGACGGAAATCCGAGCGATCGAGTACGATAGAAATACCTCGATCGATCGCTCCCTAACGATACAACCCCATGATCGCCCAACTTCAAGAAAACAAAATCTATTCTCCCGAAGAATATCTCGAATTCGAGGAAAATTCCGAAGAACGTCACGAATACATTGCGGGAGAAATTAGACTAATGACCGGTGGAACCCCCAATCATAATAAAGTCGCTGGCAATTTATACGCGAGCCTGAATTTCGCGCTCAAACGTCAACCGTATGAAGTATTCATGGCCGAGTTACGACTATGGATTCCCGAAAAACGGATTCATACCTATCCGGACGTGATGGTTATCTCTCCCCCTCTCGAATACGCCGAAAACCGTCGGGATACCGTGACCGATCCGTTACTCATCGGCGAAGTCTTATCGCGATCGACGAGAAATTACGACCGAGGCGATAAATTCATAGCTTACCGGACGATTCCTAGTTTCCAAGAATATATCCTTATCGACCAGTACAGTCCCCACGTCGAACACTACCGAAAAACGGAACCGAATCAATGGATTTTTACCGAGTACGACGGACTAGATGCCGTACTCTCCCTGTCGTCGGTATCCCTACAAATCGAACTCGCGGATCTATACGATAAAGTTAACTTCGGCGAAGAAATGTAGAAAATCGCTCCACTCGAATAGAGATACAACCTTTTTCCTAAAAGATAAGGTACGGGTTTCCCGAGGGGGCAAGAGGCATTCATGTCAGAGGGGAATGTATCGCGGATTTTCGAGAAACGTCATTCAAAATTTAGGCTCTCTCGCGGTTAGGGTGAGCGGCTAATCTTATCGACAATAAGGCGTATATCCTACGCCCCTAACTTTACCCTTTTTTCTGAGGTAAAGGCGCGAGACTCGCACCAGGAAGGTAACGCGGTAAATATTTTTTACCTGATGTCCAAAAGATCCCGATGGTTTTGAGTTTAATAATTAGCTTTTGTAAAAAAGATGGTTGAGCGATATCGTACAATTTCGAGCGAGAAGAAAGCAATGAAGCCACATAGCCAAAAGAAGACCGAGAGGAGAAAATCAACATTTGACATTGAGAGAGTAAATATAAATCTCGTAAAGCTTCCAGACCGTTTTGTAACATATCCGGACATTGATTCCAATTTTGGTGCAAGGTCTCACCCGAAGGCGGATACCATTTTTCGGTAGTGATTACCCGATCGTACTTCGCTTTAAAATCCTCCAGGATAGCTTGCGAGTCCGTGGCCAGAAAAAGAGCGGAATCGGGATTTCTTCTTCGGACTCTATCCAGGGTTTTATAAATGGTTTCGACGGGAATTTTTCGATCCGAGTAACGGATATGAATTCCGATCATTTTTGTTGAAGCGGGGAAATAACTTTTAATGAACCCATCAAAATCTTTTTTGATATTTGGTTTTAGAACAAAAAAATTAGAAAGTAAATATTTTAATATTTCCGAATTATTCAATTGACTATATTTTTTAAAATCACCCGTAAATAAATTACGCATCTGGCTGATTTTGGGTCCGTATGAACAAAAAACAAGAATTTCCTCCTCGTAGTCAACCCTAGATAAGTCGGTAGATATAGCGTCGGTTCCCCGGATTTTTAACTGCTCTTTTCTCCCACCGAAAGTTTGATCGAGTTGTCCTTTCCAAGTAGGGGGGTAAATGGAATCGGTCGCAGGTAAATCATCGAGATCGCTCACGGAGGGACTATCGAAGAATACGTGAAAAGCATTCACACCGCGAGGGGCGTAAGTTCCTTCCGTCCAATCGATAATTACTTTTCGTCCGCTAATTTGACCGTATAATATTGCTGTTGCGGCCGCTAAGGTTCGATCTCCCAAACCCGAACCACCCTTCGCTAAGATATATTTGTCCTGTCCGCGATCGAGCATTTGATTCACCTAGATTTAGATACGTTATTTTTCGGAAATTTGATTTCGTGAAAGCAAAAGAATAGAGAAAGTAAATTTAATTCTCCAACAAAGCTTTCTCAACCTTATCGATCGACAAAATATTTCCACGCGCTCTTACTGCCGAGAGGCAGAAAAGCGAATCTAAAAGCTGAACTTTTTAAGATTTTTCCCTCAAAGTACCGCTTTGATATGAATGTGAAAACAGGAAATAAATTGTAGGCAGTAGCGTTTCCCAAAAAGAGGGAAGACGCAACGGCTTCGCTTCTATTTGAAATTCGGAAAACCGCTCTTCATTTAAATTAAATAAAGTGACGAGCAGTTATAAAGATATAGGAAAACAACTACGATGTCAACCCGTTTTATTAGAAGCTCTTTCTCGCCAAATTGCCGTTTTTGGTTCAAAAAAATGTATTTAAAAAGTATGAAGTTGGAAAAATTTACCCATCAAAAAACTGAATTATGCCCGAATTTATAAAATTTTCAATTTCTTCCTCCCTCAATTCAGGAGATACTTCCTCGCCCGAACGATCGCCCGGCCCGAATTCGTCGCGACACGAATCGAGAAAAACGCGCGTTCTCGGTTCGGGAGAGGGTGTTCAAAAGGTACGAAATTGGAAAAATTTACCCGGCAAAAGATCGAATCATACCCGATTTCTCAATTCAGGAGATACTTCCTCGCCCGAACGATCGCCCGGCCCGAATTCGTCGCGACACGAATCGAGAAAAATGGTAGAAATCGCGAAAAACGAATTTCACGCCGCGCGTAAGCAACACCATCGATAGTTATCACCGCTCCCGGACAAAGTTGAGGATGAGAGTCCTACGATCGATTAAGGGTCTTTTCCCGTGGCGATCGGTAGACAGAAACGGAACGTGCTACCCTTACCGGATTCACTTTCCACCTCGATGTGTCCGTTCTGTAAATCCACGAGACGACGGGTGATCGCCAGACCGATGCCACTGCCTCCAGAGTAGCGAGAGCGAGAGCGATCGGCCCGCCAGAATCGATCGAAAATAAAGGGTAAATCCTCCGGCGCGATGCCGATACCCGTATCGATCACCGCGATCCAGACGAGATTTTTCTCGCGCCAAACTTTCAGAACGATCGATCCCGCGTCGGTATAGCGGATGGCGTTGCCGAGAAGATTGACGAGAATCTGTTCGACTCGATCGGGATCGGCCAGAACGGGAGGCGTATCGGCGGGATATTCTAACCGTAAGGTCGGGCCTTCTTCTAACAGTTGATCGGCGAACTTCTCGATCAGCGCGTGGAGTAACGGCGATAAATTGACCGCTTGCAATCGAATCGAAAGATAGCCCGCTTCCGCCTTAGAAAGTTCCTGTAAATCGTGGGTTAAGCGTTCTAATCGTCGGGTTTCCCCGACCAATTTCCGATATAGTTCCGAAGAGGGTTCGATCGAGCCGTCGGCTAACTCCTCCAGATAACCGCGTACCACCGTTAACGGGGTGCGTAATTCGTGGGTGAGGTCACTCATCAAATCCCGCCGCCGTTGTTCCACATCCTCCAGCGCGAGCGCCATCTGGTTAAAACTAACCCCCAGTTGATTTAATTCCGGGATCTCGATCTCCGGGACTCTTTTTTCTAAATCTCCCGCCGCGAAATCGCGGGTGATCTGTTTCATCCGGTTCACCGGTTCCACGATACGCCGGGAAAACCAGAAACTCAGTCCCCCGGCCGCGGTTCCCCCGGCGAGAAACGACCAGATCGCGCTACTATTCCACGCGGTTTCAAAACCCTGTACGAGAAAAGTCCGGGCCGATCGAACGGTAAAATATCCCTGACGTTCCAACTGTTCCAAGCGGAGGACGAACATTCGCGGCGAGGATAATTTGGCGATAACGATAAAACTTCCCAACCCCACCACCATGACGAGGAGATGGGAGAGAAATAATCGGGTTCCCAGACTGAATTTCGACATTCCGCGGAGATCGATTCACTCGCTCCATTCTAGCTTTTCCGTCGCCCCCGAGAAATCCCGCGGGCGATCGATCCCCGGATCTCGCGACACCGGCGTACTGTTCACCCCCTTTTCCCGTTACTGTCGATCGCTCACCGTAACTATTTACAGCGCCTGACACAGTTGCCGGAAATGGTCGCCGCGATGCTCGAAACTGCGGTACTGGTCGAAACTGGCGCAGGCCGGGGAGAGGAGTACCCCTTTCACCCCTAATTCCGGGGCGAGGGTGGCGGCGCGTTCGACGGCTTTTTCCATCGTTTCCACGATCTCGTAGCGATCGAACCCCGACTCGTGTAGACGTTTGGCGAAAGCGTCCGCCGCGTCGCCGATGAGGAGAACGGTGGCTACTTTCCGCCCGATCTCGTCGATCCAGGCCCGATCGTCGCCCTCTTTGGCCTCTCCCCCGGCGATGAGGATCACGGGGGGATCGATCGCCTTCAAAGCGACCTCGGCGGCATCGTAATTGGTCGCCTTACTATCGTTGATAAAATCTACCCCGCGATAGGTGCGGATATATTCTAGCCGGTGAGGAACGCCGGGGAAAGTGGCGATCGCTTCGGTGATCGCTTTTTTCTCGATTCCCGCCAACCGCGCCGCGCCCACGGCCATCAGTAAATTCTGTAAGTTGTGTTCGCCGGGCATCTTCAACAGATTCACCGGCGCGATCAACTCCCCGAAGGCGACGATCCAGTTATC
This sequence comes from Pannus brasiliensis CCIBt3594, assembly GCF_036688125.1. Taxonomy (NCBI): domain Bacteria; kingdom Bacillati; phylum Cyanobacteriota; class Cyanophyceae; order Chroococcales; family Microcystaceae; genus Pannus; species Pannus brasiliensis. Next base: position 11,496 of record NZ_JBAFSM010000021.1, read on the forward strand.
CTGTAGATAAATGCCGCGGCCCGGATCGCCGACGAGCGCGTCTTTTCCTTTTATCGAAGTCCAACAGGCTTTATTCCACTGACTCTCGCCGATTTTCCGTAGATAGGGATCGTCGCCGTTGAAGATCTGTCGATCGCTCCGGTTCAGTAACTCGGACTTGATCCGGTAATAATTCTCTAGGGTTTTGTGGCGGTTGAGGTGATCGGGGGTAAAGGTCGTCCAGATGCCGATTTTCGGGGCGAGTTCGCGGGATGACTCGATCTGATAACTGCTAATCTCGGCGATAATCCAGTCGAAAGACTCCGATTTCAGGGCGAGTTCACAGGCCGCGTAACCGATATTCCCGCAGGAGGGCGCGTTCAGTCCCGCCTTTTGAAAAATCGCGGCGCAGAGGGCGGTGGTGGTGGTTTTGCCGTTAGTTCCGGTGATAGCGAGCCACGGACTAGATTTCAGATACCGCCAGGCTAATTCTAATTCGCCGATCGTGTCGATGCCCTTTTCCCGAGCGCGGACTAAGACGGGAATATCCCAGGGAACCCCCGGACTCACCACGAGTAAATCCGGTAAATTATCCTCGTCGAGACGGGGTTCCTGCCCTAAACGAACGTGGATTCCCTCTTTTTCTAAAGCTTCTCCGATTTCCCGTAGCGTCGCGGAGTCCGATCGATCGCTCAAAATCACTTCCCGGCCGTCCCGTCGCGAACACCGCGCCGCCGCGATCCCCGATCGCCCCAATCCGATAATCTCCGCTCTCGCCATCGTCTGCCACTAGAGTCCCAATTTCAAGCAGTTTATATCGTAACTCCTAACCGGACGGTCGATCGGGTCACTCTTGTTCCAAAACGAAAACAAAAAACCCGATCGCCCGTCTACAGGGAAAAATAGAGTAAAAAATAATTTAGACCCCGATTGTAATCCTCGATCGAGAGAAAATCCCAATCCTATGAACAGACAACTCCCGATAAAACTAACGCTCTTCCTATGCCTGATGGGTGGTTGGTTCGGCGCGGTTCCCTCCCCGGCCAACGTTTTCAATCAGCAAGAGGTGAACCAAGAGGATTTTATCGCTATCGCCAGACCCTACGGCAATGGAAAATACGATCTCCTGATCCTGCAACAGATCCCCGGAAAACGGCAATGTTGGAACGTTAACGGTTCCGAGCCGGGAATCGTTCAGCCTCTCCTGCTCGATTTCGATTTCACCGGCAGTTGCGAGCGCGCCACCGACAGTAACGGCTACTCGCTTCGCGTTGACGGACAGGATCTCGGATTGAATTATCTCCTGAGAATTGTCGAGCGTAACGGGGAATTAGTGCTAATCGGAACGCCGCGAGACCCCCGACAGCCGGAAATGATCGTCGGTCGTACCCGGGGACGGGGCGAGGGTTTATTGCAAATCTATCTAGTCGAGGGCTGGCGATTTACCAAACGCGCCTTCGAGGGACGCACCCTGAGCCATGTTTATTTAACCGGGGATAGCGCCGCGATCGTCCCTCCCGCGGATTTAGTCGCCAGTAAAGAGCGATCGCCCCGATTCCCGATCGCCAACGAGCCGAAACCCTCGAATCAGACCGTTACCGAAGCGAAACCCGCGAATCCGAACGTTCGCGAGTACACCTTCACCGCGCCGGATTCCGGGAATAATAGCCAGTCCCGACCCTCGATCGAAAACCGTCCCCCGATTCGAGATCTACCGCCGGCGACCGCCCGCGATCCCCTTCCCCTCCCTCCCCCTCCCACCTCTAGCCTTCCCCCTCTCACCCCTCCCACCCCGAACCAGCCCTCGCGCATCGTTCCCCCTCCCGCGCCCCGGAACGCGGGCAATCGCGGAACCCTATCGGACGTGATCGGCTTCAATCGACAACCCCCCGCGAGTAATCCCCCGACGACCGCCAGTTCGGTAACACCCACCGGCAATCGCTTCAAGGTGATGATCGACGCGAGAACCGAGGGCGATCGATCGAAAGTTCGCTCTCTCTATCCCGACGCGTTCCGCGCTTCCTACAAGGGCAGATCTTTCCTACAGATCGGCGTGTTTACCAGTCGCGACAAAGCCGAATCCGCCTTACAGAGTCTCGCGCCATTGTCCGGATCGATCGTGCCGTTTTAGCTTTCAGGAGTCAGGAGGTGAAGGAGATGGGGGAGCGAAAGGATAAGATAGAACTATTGCCCTCCCGCCTCCCACCGATTGCCTATTGCCCCCTAAATCCTTCACACGAACAACTCGACTATGGAAACATCGGAATTAAAAAGAGAGATTGAAATCGTAGGCTCGCGCCTGGGGAAAACCCAGGACTATCTTTGACCTTCCCACTTTAACGGCGAAAATCAAAGATCTCGAACAGGTAGCGGCGGTTCCGACCTTTTGGGATAACCAGGAAACCGCGCAGAAAACGCTTCAAGAACTGAACGAGTGTAAATCCCATCTGGAAACCTATCACGGTTGGCGATCGAAGTTAGAAGACACGAAAGCGATCGTTGAATTACTGGAATTAGAGGAAGATAACGCCTTATTCGAGGAAGCGCGGGGGAATTTAGACCATCTCCGCCACGATCTCGATCGCTGGGAACTACAACAACTCCTCGACGGCCCCTACGACGCGAAAGGTGCCGCCCTCACCATCAACGCGGGCGCGGGGGGAACCGACGCGCAGGACTGGGCGGAAATGCTCCTGCGGATGTACACCCGTTGGGCGGAAAAACAGGGCTATAAAGTCTCGATCGCCGAGATTTCCGAGGGAGACGAGGCGGGAGTTAAATCGGTAACACTGGAGATCGAGGGACAATACGCCTACGGATACTTGAAAGGCGAAAAGGGAACCCATCGACTGGTAAGAATTTCCCCGTTTAACGCCAACGGGAAACGGCAGACGAGTTTCGCGGGGGTGGAGGTGATGCCGATTCTCGGGGATGACGCGATCACCGTGGATATCCCGGATAAGGATCTGGAGATCACCACCACCCGATCGGGCGGCAAGGGCGGTCAGAATGTCAATAAGGTGGAAACGGCCGTCCGCGTGGTTCACCTACCGACGGGGATCGCGGTACGCTGTACCCAGGAGCGATCGCAGTTACAGAACAAGGAAAAAGCCCTCGCGCTATTAAAGGCGAAACTATTAATTATCGCGCGCGAACAACGGGCGAAAGCGATCGCCGAGATCCGCGGCGACATGGTAGAAGCCGCCTGGGGAAACCAGATCCGCAACTACGTTTTCCATCCCTATCAATTAGTCAAGGATCTGCGATCGAACGTGGAGACAACGGACGTGACGGGAGTGATGGATGGCGATCTCGACGCTTTTATTGAAGCCTATTTACGTCTAGGTGGAGAGGAATAGGAGATTTTAGGGCGAGTTCTCGTTTTCTGTCCAGAAGCCTTCGATCGCTACCGGAATATCGGGAAAGGCTAGGGGGAGGATCGTTCCTCGATCGAGAATCGACACGCTTTCATAATCTTCCCCCCGCGGATCTCGGAACAGATACACCCGCTTACTCTCGATGTCTATCCCCCAATATTCCGGGATACCGGCTCTCGCGTAGATCCGTTTCTTATCGGTGAGGTCGTATTCCAAGGTCGAGCGCGAGACTTCGATCACCCAGAAAATCTCCTCGGGCCCCGGGTGACGGGTACTGTATTGTTGTCGGGGTAAACGAACGATCGCCAGATCCGGCTCGGGTTCGGAATCGTCGAGGGCGATCGGGTGCGCTTCCCGTATTAAAGCCAATCCCCGCAAGAGGTTTTGGATATATTTCGCCGAACCTTCGGTGACGAAGGCGTGAAAGGGACTTTCTGGAGCCATTTCGAGAATTTCCCCGGCGATTAATTCCACGCGACGGCGATCGAGCATTCCCGCCTCGATTAGACGGTGATACTCTTCTACAGTCCATTTCGCTACGGTTTTCATGGCCGGGCGCGTTTAATCGGCGATCGCGTTCAATAAGACTTCCGTGAGCGTCATATCTTCCATCTCCTCGATCGTCACCACGTCCACGATGTCGAATTTCGCGCCCACCCCTTGTAATTCGTCGTCTAAAGCTTTGAGAAAACGGGTCGCCTGACTATCATTACCGATCTGAACGAAGGAAATCGCTAATTCCTCGTCTTTTTCCATGCGTTGGGTCGTTTCGATAATCACCTCGAAAACCGAACGGCGATCGTCCGGTTCCCCATCGGTGACGACGACGATCGTTTCTCCCGCCGGGGCTTCTCCCTTCGCTTTGCGCTTAAAATACTGATTTACCGCGTCCTGTAAAACGATAGCGAGATTGGTCGAACCCGAGGGTTCGTTTTCTTTAAATATCTGTAGGACTTTGACGGCGGTGACATTCTCGAAGCGTTTGAACCGACCGGAAAAGACATAGATGGTGATACCGTTGGGATCGAGAGATTCGCACTTGTAGGCGAGGGCGATGGTAGACTCCTGGATAGCAACCCAACGGCTTTTTCCGTCCGCCTGATCCCGCGTGTACATACTGCCACTTTTATCGATGATCAGGGTGTAATCTCGCCCTTCTAACATGGTTTTTACCTCGATCGCCTATTTAGCCCCAGTTTACCAGACGGGTGGCGGTGGTCAATCCAGAGCGCAGGAATCGATCGAAGCGTCGGGGATCGAGGATCGCCGTCAGGTTAATCGCGCCACAGGTTAACCCCAATCCGAAGAGGATAAAGGTAGGGGCCATGATCACCCCGATGGCCAGCCAGGTCGCGACGTGCAGGAACATGGCGGCGGCGAATACCAGTCCGATCGAGGCGACGGGTAGGATCTGACCGCCCGATCGACCGCGGTACAGGAGATAGAGGGTCGTGGCGGTCGTCAGCACGTTCGCGGGAACCAGAAAGGCACAGATCGAGCCGCAGTAGCCACGGGAAAATTCCGAGAGAGTATTTATATCTATCATGCCTACCACTTTACAATCCCCGGAGTGGGAAGAGCATCGATTTTATCGAATCGTTTACATTTACTCCGACCATCACGGTAGGATGGATTTTTCCTAGCTCGATCGATATAGAGAGAAATACTTATCGCTCGGCTCGAATTGATAAAAATCATTAAAGAATATGTAGTTTTGTATACGGTGTCTGGGAACTCCGCTAAAATACAGATGGAGTAGGAACCACAGATAGAGTAGAGCTTGTGAGTCAACAGCGCAATCAGGATACGGAAGACGGGCGGTTAACGATCTACAGTCCCGAAGCGATCGCTCAAATATATCGTTACAAACCTTGGTTATTGTTCTGGCGAGCCTTGGTAATCCTAAGCTCTTTCGGGATTTTCGCCCTCCGTCTCCAGTGGGATAAATGGACGAACCAAGAAGAACAGAATAAGTCAAAACGAGCCAATCAACTCCGAAAAATCCTCACCTGTCTCGGTCCCACGTTTATTAAAGTCGGTCAAGCGCTCTCCACCAGACCCGACCTCGTTCGCAAAGATTTTCTCGAAGAATTAATCAAACTACAGGATCGTTTACCGGCTTTCGATAACTCGATCGCTTTCGCCATTATCGAGCGAGAATTAGGCGTACCGGTCGAGAAAGCCTACCGGGACATTTCCCCCGAACCCGTCGCGGCCGCCAGTTTAGGACAGGTGTACAAGGCGACGTTACCCACCGGCGAGGAAGTGGCGGTTAAGGTACAGCGCCCCAATTTGCGCCCGGTTATCTGTTTAGACCTCTATTTAATGCGTTGGGCGGCGAAACATTTCGGACGCTTCCTCCCGCTCAATCTCGGTCACGATCTCACCCTCATCGTCGATGAATTCGGTACGAAATTATTTGAAGAGATCGACTATCAAAACGAGGGACGTAACGCCGAAAAATTCGCCACCAACTTTCAAAACAATCCGGAAGTGAAAGTTCCGAGCATTTACTGGCGCTATAGCGGTCATCAGGTTCTCACCCTGGAATGGATTTACGGGTACAAACTCACCGATACCGATAATATTACCGCCCTCGGCCTCGACCCGAAAGAGATCGTCAAAATCGGTGTAACCTCGGGCTTACAGCAACTTCTCGAACACGGCTTTTTCCACGCCGACCCCCATCCGGGCAATCTCTTCGCCACCTACGACGGTCGCATGGCCTATATCGACTTCGGCATGATGGATCAGTTGGAGGAGGAAACGAAGGAAACCCTCGCCAGTTGCGTGGTCGATCTGATCAACAAGGATTACTCTTCACTAGCGGAGAATTTTGTCAAGCTCGGATTTTTAACGCCCGATACGGATATCAAGCCGATTATTCCGGCTTTGGAACGGGTTCTGGATAACGCCATCGGTCAGAGCGTGGGAGACTTTAACTTCCGCACGATTACCGATGATTTCTCCGAGTTGGTGTACGAGTATCCTTTCCGGGTTCCGGCGAAATTCGCGCTGATCATCCGTTCCCTGATCACCCAGGAGGGACTGGCGCTAAGTCTCGATCCGAATTTCAAGATCGTCGAGGTGGCTTATCCCTACGTGGCCAAACGTCTGCTAACGGGAGAATCGCCGCAATTGCGCCGGCGTTTGCTCGATGTTCTATTTAAAGACGGTAAATTCCAGTGGAAACGGCTGGAGAACATGATCAATATCGCTCGATCGGAAGGTAGCTTCGATATCCTGCCGACGGCGCAGATGGGGATCGGTTATCTGTTGTCCGACGAGGGGCGTTATCTACGCCGTCAACTGCTGTTAGCGTTAACGGAGGACGATCGACTGCACACGGAGGAAGTTAGCCGTCTCTGGGACTTGATCCGCTACGATATCAATCCACAAACGCTATTTACCGTGGCGATCGATGCTTTTCGCGAGTTTTCGGCGCGGGGGGTGGCGGCGATCCTTCCTGACGAAACCACTTCGCGTTACAGTGGTTGATGGTTATTCCCCGTTTCGCCCCTTTTTATGGATTATTATTTTCTGCCCCAACCGCCTTATTTCCTCGTGTTCGCCGGGTTGTTTATCGGTGTTACCTGCGGGGTGGCTTTTGAAGCGACACTCAAGGACGTAGTTAACACTTGGTATAAGAGTCAGAATCGTCAGGAGCGAAATCTTTTACAAACGGGTTCCCTACAGTTGCCCTTTTTAGGGATCTGTGCGGGAATCTGCGTGTTTTTAGCGTCGGGATTGGAGATTTTCATCGCCGATCGCTGGATTTCCTACGCGCTCGCCCTGCCGATGACGATTTTTATCGCCGGTCTCGTCTGGACGCAGTTGGGTAGCGTACTCTCGCAGTTACAACGGGGAGGATCGAAAGCGATCGATCTCGATACGTTTTAAGACCGAATTTCTGAACGTCGTAGCGGGGATACCGGTGGGGGAAAAGGGAAAAGGGAAAGGGGAAAAGGCTTATCTATCACCTTTTTCCTTTCCCCTTTAACCTTTTTCCATGACAAGTAAGTCTCTCGTGTTTTTAGAAAATCGGTATAGTTTCTATGGTATTCCCCTGGTACTGGCGATCGCTCCCTTTGAACCGGCGATCGGGTTCGGAGATTTTCGAGCGTCTTTTCGCCGGACAACCGATCGCCACCCTGCTCGAAAGTCCCTATCCTAACGATTCTCCCTCTCTGGCGCGTTATTCTCTCCTCGCGTCCTCTCCCCGAATTATCGACGGAAAACCGCGGTTATGGACTCCCGCGCTCGGTGAAGTTCTTCCTTTTTTGCGATCGCTTGTTACCCCGTCCCCGGCGATCGATATCCCTTCCCACCTTCCCTTTCACGGGGGATGGTTGGGATGGTTGGGGTACGATCTCGCGTGGGAGATCGAGAGACTGCCGTATGTAAAGAGCGATCGATTGCCCTTTCCGGTAGCCTATTGGTACGAACCGGACGCGTTCGCGATCGCCGATCACGGGAAACAGATTCTCTGGTTAGCGGTTACAGAAAAAGCGGATCTGGATAAATACGAGGCTTTATTAGATTCTCCCGTATCTTTTCCCGAACTCGCACCGAATCCCGCTTCTTTACTCTTTCATACCGATCGATCGGGGTACGAGTCCGCAGTTGTTAAAGCTCTGCAATATATTAAAGCCGGGGATATTTTTCAGGCGAATCTATCGCTGAGATTTGAAACGACGACGGACGCGGGCGATTGGCAGATTTATCGAGCGTTACAGCGGATTAATCCCTCTCCTTTCGCCAGTTTTTGGCGTACACCGTTCGGATCGATGATTAGCTGTTCCCCGGAAAGATTGGTGAAATTAGAAAACGGGATCGCGAGTACCCGTCCGATCGCGGGAACGCGTCCTAGGGGAAGCGATCGGGAGAAAGACGAGGCTTTCGCGCAGGAATTGTTGAATAACACCAAAGAACGCGCCGAACATATTATGCTCGTGGATCTCGAACGGAACGATCTCGGCCGGGTTTGTCGGGTTGGGACGGTACAGGTCGATGAACTGCTGACGATCGAGCGTTACAGTCACGTCATGCACTTGGTGAGTAATGTTCGCGGGGTTCTCGATCGCCGGTACGATCCGATCGATCTGGTTCGCGCTTTATTTCCGGGGGGGACGATTACCGGCTGTCCGAAGGTGCGCTGTATGGAAATTATCGAGGAGTTGGAACCGACGCGCCGGAGTCTGTTCTACGGTTCCTGTGGCTATCTGGACGCGCGGGGACATCTGGATCTGAATATTCTGATCCGAACTCTGCTGATGAGTAAGACGGGCGAAAAAAATACCGTTTGGGGACAGGTTGGCGCGGGAATCGTCGCCGATAGCGATCCGGAAAAAGAATGGTTCGAGTCTCTCCAGAAGGCGGAAGCGCAGTTACTCGCGCTACGTTCGCGGGAGAGTTAGAAAGAGCGTTAATCTGGATTTTCTAGGAATCGATCGATCGAAATCGGGAACCAGTCGAGATCTAAGTGAGAATTTACTTTTCGAGTTTTCGAGTTCGTTATGGATTGAATTTGGTCGATCGAATTAACCAAAAGATGACTCCGCTAAAATCGAACTGATGAAGGAGGTAATTATGACCAACCCGATCTATTTTCAGTTTTTTTCGGTCGCGTAGAACCAAGTGAAACCCAACAGCCGAGCGGTCTCATGTTGGGTTTCGTCGCCTCAACCTAACCTTTTCGATTCATTAGATTTTTCTTAAGCCCCGATTAGGTCGTTTTGGAGAAACTGTAAAAGGCGAACTTTAGTTTCTCTGGGAGCCTCGGTAAGAAATTCTTTTACCTTTTCCTCGTCAACTTTGACCTCTTTAGGGCAGTTCTGGATACTTTGGAAGAGTTCGCCGATCGTTCGCATCACCACGGCCTCGCGAAGTCTCCAATCCCCTTTTCGCAGAAGTTCCGCGGCTACATTCGGGCTAATGTCGGGCGTACTACCGTTTTCTGCAAGGTAGTCCTCGACCGATTCGTAATCCGAGTTCAGGTATCTCACGAAGTGCTCGACGCTCAAACCGAAGAAATCGGCAAGGAACATCATATTGCCCGTGTCCGGGCAGGAAGTGTAGTTTCGTTTTTCCCAATTCTGGATTGTCCCGGACGAGATTTTTACCCCGTGAAAGCCCTTCATGTTAGCTTGCGAGTTCAGCATCTCGGAAAACGCCGCTTGCGAGATTTTCAGCGATTTACGCTTGTCTACCAGTAGATCCCGGAAGCGGTTCAATCCGTGTTCGGTGAGCGGGCCGGGGGTGTTGTCGGGGCTTTTGCCCCGATCGGAAATTCTATCAGCCATTGGCTTTATGCAATTAAAATTGAATAGTTCTTAGTCTATCATGGAACTCAGGTCGTGGCAACTACCGCAGATCCCGGAACCCGTTCAATCCGTGTTCGGTAAGGAATCCGGGTTCGTTGTTTTTCCCTCGATCGGAAATTTTGCCAGCCATTTGTCTTGTATAACTACTAATCGAACAATTTTGATTTTATCATGTAATTTAGATCATGGCAACACAAGTACAGAATATCGATCGATGTCCCACGGGATAAGCTTTCGAGTTAAAAAAGCTAAATTGAATGTTTTCGAGAGATTATCGAGAAAACGCGGGGTTCGATCGATCTCCGGTGTTCCGTCCGGGGCGATCGGTCTGTTCATCGATCGCCGGTCGTTGTTACACTGGTTAACGCTCATCGATCGCCCGTCAAAAACCCCGATCCATCATGTTAGACCTGAAAAGAATTCGCGAAAACCCCGAGGAAGTCCAGAAACTGCTCGATCGACGTAACGGCAGTTACGATCTGTCCGCTATTCTAGAATTAAGCCAGAAACAGAGAGAATTAGAGGTCGATCGCACCCGTTTACAGACGCGGGGTAACGAGATCGGAAAATCGGTCGGCCAGAAGGTGAAAAGCGGGAGCGATCCGAACTCTGCCGAAATTCTCTCCCTGAAAGAAGAAGGGAACGAGATTAAAAATCAGCTATCTTCTCTAGAGCCGAGGGAGAGAGATATTAAAGCCGAAATAGAACAGAGATTACTAGAATTACCCAATATTCCCAGCGAAACCACGCCGATCGGGAAAGACGAGCGAGAAAACGTTGAGATCCGGCGCTGGGGAGATGAATATAAACCCGATAACCCGAATATCCTCCCTCACTGGGAAATCGGCGAGAAATTGGGAATTTTGGACTTTGAACGGGCGGTAAAGGTGGCGCGCGCTCGTTTCGTCAATCTAGTGGGGTTAGGCGCGGCGCTGGAGAGGGCGTTAATTAATTTTATGCTCGATCGACAGATCGAGGCCGGCTACGTGGAGGTTTTGCCCCCCGTTTTGATTAACAGCGAATCCCTGCGCGGGACGGGACAGTTACCGAAATTCGAGGAAGAAAGCTTCCGGTGTCGCGATGATGAGCTTTGGTTAGCCCCGACGGCCGAGGTTCCCGTTACCAATCTATATCGCGACGAAATCCTCGAAGCGGAACGATTACCGATTAAACACTGCGCGTATACTCCCTGTTTCCGTCGCGAGGCCGGCAGTTACGGCAAGGATACCCGGGGCTTGATCCGTCTGCACCAGTTTAATAAGGTGGAGTTGGTGAAAATCGTCCATCCCGACACTTCGTCAGCGGAACACGAGAGTTTAGTCGCGAACGCGGAGGCGATTTTACAGGCGTTAAAATTGCCCTATCGGACGATCGAATTATGTACCGGAGATCTCGGTTTCGGCGCGGCGAAATGTTATGACCTAGAGGTGTGGCTACCGTCCGCGAATACCTATCGGGAGATTTCTAGCTGTTCCAATTTCCGCGATTTTCAAGCGCGTCGCGCGAATATTCGTTTTAAGGAAAAAGGACAGAAAGGAACCACTCTCGCGCACACTCTCAACGGTTCTGGACTGGCGATCGGTCGTACTATGGCCGCGGTTTTGGAAAACTATCAACAACCGGACGGTACGGTGAAGGTTCCGGAGGTTTTACAACCGTATTTACGACGGGAATCGATCGGGTAAACCAAGTGAAACCTCACGACCAATTCGCCAAGAATTACCTAGAAGAATTACTGTCTCCCCTGGGGACAGTAGAAGTGAGTAAAGAAGTAACGGACGAAACCCGTCAGGTCGATATTTTCTTCTCGCCGACCGAGACGGGACAGAATACGGAGTATCTGGGATGACTAGGATCGATCGCGCGAACTACCGCTCTGATCGAACCCTATCGTAATCCTCCCACCTCGATCGAGGTTCGTAACTGTCTCTCGAAACTTTTTACGGTGTCCTCGCGATTACAGCGTCGGGCGAGACGTGAAAGCGAATCGTACAATGAAGAGGAGTTTCCCCGTCTATGGACTCTCTTTCCGTCGGCTAGTGCCTCTCTCCTAGAGGGATTCGGTGCCATATCGGACATCGATGCTTGGGGGGAGGGAGTGTATCTTTTTCCCCGATTTTATCGGACGGCGATCGTCGCTATCAATCGACTACCCGTGGCTCCCGATACCCTATGGTTACGACTATTGGGACGGGGAAAGGTACAGAGTCAAGCGGTTAGAGAATGGCTACAATTACCGATAGAGAACTCGTTACGTCAGAACGTCACCGAATTGCTCGTCAGTTGGCGCGTCACGATCGAGATTCAAAATCTTTTAGAAGAAGAAGATAGAGAGGTGTTTATGACCCTATCACAAACTTATCTAGAGTGGAAAGAGGCAACTAAACAAGAGGCCAGACGGGAGGGACTAGAAGAAGGTCGTCAGGAAGGTCTTCAAGAAGGTCGTCAGGAAGGTCTTCGAGAGGGTCGTTTAGGGGGGAAATTAGAGTCGGTTCCCCGTTTGCGGGCTTTAGGATTAAGTGTAGAACAGATCGCGGACGCTCTGGAACTATCGATCGAACAAGTCCGACAAGCGACAGGAGAATAAAGCCCTATTTCCGCGACAGTAAAACGTAGAAACAGGGGATGATAAATAGGGTTAAGAAAGTGGCGAGGGATAACCCCGAAAAAACGACGATTCCTAACGGTTGCAAAAACTCGCCCCCCTCTCCCGATCCCAGCGCGAGCGGGAATAATCCTAACACGGTCGTCACCGTAGTCATCAGGATCGGTCGGAGACGTTGCGGGGCCGCTTTGAGGATGGCTTGCTGACGGGTGAAGCCGTATTCCGATCGCAGTTGGTTGGCGAGTTCGACCATGATAATGGCGTTGTTGACCACGATACCCACCAGTAACACCACCCCGACGATGACGATCGCGCTAATCGCCGTCCCCGTCACGTACAGCCCGAAAATGCCCCCCGCTAACGCTAGGGGAACGGTCAGAATAATCACGAGAGGGTCGATGAGGGAGTTATACTGTACCGCCATGACCACGAAGACCAGAAAGACCGATAAACCGCCTAATACGCCTAAAGAACTTTGAATTTCGGCGTTAGATTGTGCCGAGGCACTGGGGAGAACACTGACTCCCCCCGGTAATTCCGTCTCTCGGAGAACCCGATCGATCCCGGCGAGCGCGTCACTTAATTTCGCCCCCTCCACCAAACTGCCGACGATAATAAAAACCTGACGCTGATTGATACGCTGGATATTGCCCGGCGCCCGTCCCCTCTCGATACTTGCGACCTCTTCCAGTCGTAGGGATTCATTCGGGTTGACAAAAATCGGGATCTGTGCTACTTGACTGACCCGTTGGCGGGAGTCCTCGTCTAACTGTACCCGGATATCGACGAGTCGATCGCCCCTCTGCAATCGGGTGGGAACGAAACCCCGGATCGCCGTCAGGATCGTTTCGCCGATCTCGCGGGTGGTGATGCCCAAACTCTCCAGACGCGTCCAATCCGGTTTAATTTGAATTTCCTCCTGTCGGGGGTCGGCATCGGGACGGAAACGAGCTTGCGGAACCTTTTCTTCCAAAATCGCCAGCAATTTCTCGCCCGCTCTCTCCAATACTTCCCCGTCCTGTCCCTGTAGCATCACATCCACGTCCGAACCCACCGACGGCGAATTATTGAGGATAATGCCGCGCACTTGACCGGGAGTTAAGCGTAAACGGACGTTAACCAGATTGAGTTTCCCGAGTTCCTTGGTCATCCGCTCGATATACGCGTCCGTGTCCGTTCCTTTTTTCAGGGTGATCGTACTCGACGCGCGCAGGATATTCTCGTTCGTCGTCGTCCCGAATAATGATCCCCCGCTCGTGCTGAAAACGTATCGCGTTTCCGGCTGTCGAAGAAGTATAGAATCCACTTCGCGCATCACCCGGCGATTCGTCTCCAGATCGGTTCCGGGGGGAAATTGGGCGATTACACTCACCTGTCCCGTCCGAATACGGCTCAACACTTCCTGCGGGATACTCTGGAGTAAATAGAAGCTACCGCCACCGAGAATGAGAAAAGCCAGCGCGATCGCCAGAATCCGGAAACGTACCACCCGCGATAGAATACGGGCGTAGAGAATCGTCACTCCCTGTAAACGTTGTTGGAAAAAGCGGAGGGGGCCCGATCGATCGATCCCGCTAGAGACTTTCAGGTTCAACAACCGCGAGGCCAGCATCGGCACCACGGTTAGCGCGCACAGTAGGGAAGCGGCCACCGCGAAAGAGATCGTTAAAATAATCTCGTTAAAAAGGAGGGAAATAAACCCTCCGAGTAGTAAAAACGGCAAGATCGAGACTAGGTTCGTCGCGGTAGAGGCGATCAGCGCCGATTCCACCTCCCGACTACTTTTCTCGGCGATATCGATAAAATTCTCGCCCTCTTTCCGTCGATCGACCTGTAGGGCGATATTTTCCAGCATGACGATCGAGTTATCGACAACGATTCCCACCCCGAGCGCCAATCCCCCCAAACTGAACACGTTGATCGATAACCCGAATAACCGCATACAGATAATCGCCACGAGGGTCGAGAGGGGGATCGCGAGGGTAATAATCAACGTCTGCCGTAACGACCCCAAAAAGACGAACACGGTAATTCCCGCGAGAATCGTTCCCGCGACCCCGGAGGAGATCACGTTAGAAATCGCCGATCGAATGAATACCGATTCGTCATTGGTCGTGATTACCCGTATTCCCTCCGAAATTAGCCCCGATCGCTGTAGTTCGGCGAGCCGTCGTTTGACCCCATCGACCACCTCGATCGTGTTCGCGTCCGGTTGTTTCTGGACGGTCACTCGAACCGCGGGTTCTCCGTTGAGAGAGACGAAAACCCGTTGTTCTTCCGTACCGTCCACCACCCGCGCCACATCTCGCAGATAAACTCGTCCTTCCTCCCCCGAAACACTATTATCGTTTAAAGCTAAATTAGGAATCTCGCTCACGGTTTGAAACTTACCGATCGCGCGGGTTAAGGGTTCCCCGGTCTCTCCGGATAGCCGTCCCCCGGAGATATCGCGATTGCGTCGATCGAGCGTACCGAGGAGTTGATTTAATCCCACCCCCAAGGACTGCAATCTCTGCAAGTCCACGTTCACCCGTACCTCTTCGCGTACCCCTCCCGTCACCTCCACCGCGGCCACCCCGTTCACGAATCCCAATTCCCGACCCAACTCCTCATCCGCGAATAAGCGCAGATCCTTCAAGGATAGGGTATCGGAAACGAGCGCGAACTCGTAAACGGGCAAACGGGAAGGCTCGAACTTACTTAATCGCGGTTCTTCCACGATATCGGGTAAATTCTGACGTACTCGGTTAAAACTCTCCGTAGCCTCGTTCAAAGCCACGTTGAGATCTCCCCCCGGCGCGAAAAAGAGATCCACCCTCACGCGGCCCTCGCGGGTTTCCGAGTAGACTTGTACCGCTCCCTCGGTGGCGCTCATGCCTTCTTCGAGGGGTTTGGTGACTTCCTCTAGAATCACCTCCGGGGAGACTCCCGGAACCTCCATCCGCAAGCTGATCCGCGGGTAGGTGATCGAGGGGAGAAGATCAACCTGGAGACGGGAGATAAAAAACAGACCGATGACGATCGCCGCGACGGTCAGCATCAAGGTTCCGATATGACGGCGGATCGCCAGGCCGCTGAGAGAGAAAGATGACGGTTCGGACATGAGAGAAAAACGCGGCTACGTTACTCAGGATAACGAACCCGCGTCGGGATGCGGGCAATGCCGGAGAAACCCGTCGATCTTTCTCACCGGGGAAGGAATGTTTCCGGGAATTTCGCATTTCACTCGCGTTTACCGAGACGGCCCAGCAAGAAACTCCCGGCCACGAAAGTCAGTCCCACCACCGTACCGGGTTCGGGAACCGCGGCAGGGGGAATGCCGACCGCGAAGGAAGCGTTATCGACAATAAAAATATCTAAAACTGTCGAGGCATTTCCGAAGACGATCGAGTTAAAATTCGCGTTGCCAATAATCCCCAGAAAACCGCTACTGGCGTTGAGCGAATTATACACGACCAGGGTTTGATTGCCCGTGCCGTCGAAATTGCCCGATAGGGTTAACGAATTAGGATTGACGAGGCTGAAATTCGCTCCGAAGGCGAACGTGGGACCGGGAAAAGTCCAAGTGATCGCCGCGGAACCCTCGCTCGCGTCGCCATCGGTGGCGTTCACGTAATTTCCCCCCGAAACGGTATTAAACTCGACACCGACTGGAGGGGGTAAAGAATTCGCCGAAACGATACCCGAAGTTAGGGTGATCGTCTGGGCCGCGGGGATATTGGTGCTAAATGTATCGGTAGTGATCGTATTGCCCGGAGGGGCGGTTACGGCGTTTTGCCAGGCGGTACGATCGGTGTAAATCGTGAAAGCCCTAGCGGAAGATACGGATAGGAGCGCGAAAGTCACTGTGCCCGTCGCCAAAGCGAGGGATTTTACGAGAGATAGGAACATAAAACTAAAGTGGTACCCGATCGAAATAGCGAGAAGAGAAATCACCTGTAATCTAGCAATGCCGAGAAAGGCCGAAATCGTACTGTGGCGAACCCGCAAAAAAAAGATTCTTTCGTTCACAGATCGATCGCGAAAATTACGATAAAGATTTTTTCGTTCACGGATCGATCGGAAACTACACGATCGAGATTCCTTTCGTTGCCGATCGATACAGATCGATCGGAAACTACACGATTCGGGCCGGAACTGTTTTCGGACGGGTTAGCTTCCGGGCGCGTCTTCCCCCTATCCGGGGTTGGCTTGGTACGATGGAAAGGGAAATTACCGCTTACCACCCGAAAAAGAGTCGTTCTATATGCAATACCGTCGTTTCGGTCGTACTAACCTACAAATGCCCGTTTTTTCCTGCGGCGGAATGCGCTATCAGTTTAAATGGCAGGATATCCCGAATTGGGTGATTCCCGAAGACAATCAACGCAATGTCGAGGCGATCGTTAAGCAAGCTCTCGAATACGGCATCAATCACATCGAGACGGCGCGCGGCTACGGAACCTCGGAGATGCAGTTAGGCAAGATCCTCCCGAAACTGCCTCGGGAGAAGATCATCGTGCAGACGAAGGTTTCCCCGACGAAAGATCCCCGGGAATTCCGCCGTAAATTTGAACAGTCCTTGAAATTTTTGGGATTGGACTACGTGGATCTGTTGGGATTGCACGGCATCAATACCGCGGAAATTCTCGACGATAGCGTTCGCGACGGGGGCTGTTGGCAGGAGGCGAAAAAATTACAGGAACAGGGCAAGGCGCGATTTATCGGGTTCTCGACCCACGCGCCGCAAGATCTAATTGTCAAGACTATCGATACAAATCTTTTCGATTATGTCAACCTACATTGGTATTATATTTTTCAAGACAACTGGCCGGCGATCGAGGCGGCGCGGGAACACGATATGGGGGTATTTATCATCAGCCCCTCCGATAAAGGCGGCCATCTTTACAATCCCCCCCCGCGCCTCGTGGATCTCTGCGCCCCCCTCAGCCCGATGGTTTTTAACGATCTGTTCTGCCTGAGTCATCCCGAGGTACACACGCTCAGTATCGGCGCGTCCCGGCCGACGGACTTCGCGGAACATTTACAGACTTTACCCTTATTAGAAAAAGCCGGAGAAATCCTACCGCCGATCTTGGACAAACTAGAACAAGCGATGATCGACCGATTCGGAGAAAATTGGACAAAAACCTGGCGAATTGGCATCCCATCCTGGGAGAATGTCCCTAATAATATTAATATCCTCTCGATTCTCTGGTTAAGAAACCTCGCCCTCGCCTACGACATGGTAGATTTCGCGTCATCGCGATACAACCTGTTAGGCAATGGCGGCCACTGGTTCCCCGGAAGACCGGCGATCGACGCGGAAAAAATCGATTTTCGCGCCTGTTTGTCCGCGAGTCCCCACGCCGCGAGAATCCCCTACCTTCTCGCGGATACCCATCGATTACTAGCGGGAGAATCCGTACAGCGTCTGTCTCGTAGTTAACATCTCCGAAGACGGAAGACCGAAAAACCTATGCTTTTCGGTATAGCTCTCCGGGGATGAGAACGTGATAGAAACTTGTGTAGCAATTTCGGGAAGATCGATCGATTTTCGCACCACATTTTCTCGCGGGGATAAACCCGCGAGTTTTCCGAGAATACCGCGCCCCCAAATGGGTTTTTCCGGCCGGTTCCCGATCTTCCGAACTCAAAAATCGAGCGTTCACTAGGCGATCGTCATGAAATATCCCTTCGAGATGCGGCAATCCTCGCCCCGAAATGAGAGCGGGAACGATTCCCCGGTCAGGCATTGGTTACAGCAACAAACCCGAAACGCGCCCGAAACCGCGGGGCGGCTAGAATCTTTGGTCGGTGCCTTCGAGCTATTAAGCTTCGAGCTCGGCGAACCGATCGCGAGTATTCCCGGAATGGAAGAGGATCGATCGAGCGCGAACCCGGATTATTTCTGGTTGATCTGTCGGGGAAGGGCGCGTTTACTCGGTCGGGACGGCCGGCACCCCGTTTCGATCGGCGCGCTCGACGAGGGGGGAACCTTCGGGGGGGATAGCGTCTTCATCGACGATCGACTGCCCTACGAGGCGATCGCCGCCGGCC
This sequence comes from Pannus brasiliensis CCIBt3594, assembly GCF_036688125.1. NCBI lineage: Bacteria > Bacillati > Cyanobacteriota > Cyanophyceae > Chroococcales > Microcystaceae > Pannus > Pannus brasiliensis. The sequence continues at coordinate 29,819 of NZ_JBAFSM010000021.1, forward strand.
CGGTACAGGTAGCCCGCGTCCCGGTCGAAAAACTGGCGGAATGGCTCGATCTCCTACCGGAACTGAAACGGACGTGGTTCGAGGCGGCGCGCTCGCGTCAGACCCTGCTCTTTTTCAAAACCCGCGCGGAACTCCGGGATCGAGCGAGTCAATACCTGCGGGCGCTGGTTTCCCGCCTGCAAGAAAGAACCCTCCCCGCGGGGCGATCTCTCGCCGACGCGCCCCGCGGCCGCTATTGGTTGCGACGGGGACAGGTGAAGGATTGGCAACCGGGGACGGTCTGGGGATATCCCGAAACGGTTCCGGCCGACGCGCTCGCGGCAACGGAACTACAGGTGTACTATATGTCCCCGGAGGACTGGGACGCGGATCGCTCGATCCCCGTTCCCCCGCCGCGGCCGGTGGCGCTCCCGACCCCGCCACGACCATCGGGGAAAGTGATCGCCCTGCCGACGGCGCGCGAAAAGGCCGATATCGACTTTCCCAAGCCCCTGAAATCCGGGTTCCGTCCCTGGCAGAACTACCCCTGGATAGAACAGCAGAGCGCCGCCGATTGCGGGGCGACCTGTCTGGCGACGATCAGCCTGTATTGGGGAAAACGCCTCAGTTTGAACAGTATTCGCGATCTCTGCGGCATCGGTCGATCGGGGGCTTCCCTACACGGTCTGGCGAAAGCGGCGGAGACCCTGGGTTATCAGGCGCGGCCGGTACGGGCTAGTTTAAACCGTATCCAGGGGGGGAAAAATCCCTGGATCGCGCACTGGCAGGGGGATCATTACGTGGTCGTCTACCCGCGGGCCGGCGATCGACTGCTGGTAGCCGATCCCGCGGTGGGAAAGAAACTCTACACCCGGCGGGAATTTCTCGCCGGTTGGACGGGGTACGCGCTCCTTCTCGATCCCACGGAGACACTGGGATCGGTCGCCGCCGATAAAGCCTCTTTCTGGCGTTTTTTCCGCCTGTTAGTTCCCTACAAGAGCATCGGGCTACAAATTATCATCCTCTCGTTTTTAATTCAAATTTTCGGGCTGATCACTCCCCTATTCACCCAGATCATCCTCGATAAAGTCGTGGTCAATAAAAGCCTGTCCACGCTCAACGCGTTCTCGATCGGGCTACTGATTTTCGGGATCTGGAGTATCGGTTTAGGCTCGGTTCGGCAGTATCTTTTAAGTTATCTGTCGAACCGCCTCGATCTGACGATGATCAGCGGGTTTATCCGCCACGCGCTCAAACTTCCTTTAAAATTCTTCGAGTCCCGTCACGTCGGCGATATTATCACCCGAGTCAACGAGAACGAGAAAATCCAGCGTTTTTTACTCTCTCAGGTGATTCTCGCCTGGTTGGATTTCCTGATGGGGTTCGTGTACTTGGGCTTGATGTTTTACTATAACTGGCGCTTAACCCTATTAGTGATGGCACTGATCCCGCCGATCGCCCTATTAACGCTAATCGCGACCCCCTTCTTACGTCAGGTCTCCCGCGAGGTGTTTAACGAGTCGGCGCGCCAGAATTCCGCGTTAGTGGAGACGATATCGGGGATCGCCACGATTAAATCCCTGGCCGTGGAAGGGGAAACCCGCTGGCGCTGGGAGGAACACCTGACCGGCTTTTTGAACGCGCGCTTCCGGGGGCAAAAACTGGGCATTAACCTTCAGGCCGCCGGTGGGTTGATTAACTCGCTCGGCAGTACCGCTCTTTTATGGTACGGGGCGACGTTGGTGATCCAGGATCAATTGACGATCGGGCAGTTCGTCGCCTTTAATATGTTGATCGGCCGGGTGTTAGAACCGGTTTTAGTGTTGGTCAATCTCTGGGACGAATTGCAGGAGGTGTCGATCTCGATCGAGCGTCTCGACGATGTGTTCGCGACCGCGCCGGAGGAAACGAGCGATCGACCCCGGATGGCACTGCCGTCGATCCGCGGCGATATCCGCTTCGATAACGTGACGTTCCGCTACGATTCTAACGATGAACGCCCGATTCTCCAGAATATTTCCCTCGAGATCGCGGCCGGTCAACGGGTGGCGCTGGTCGGTCGTAGTGGTTCGGGAAAGAGTACCCTCGTCAAGTTAATCCAGGGATTGTACGCGCCGGATAGCGGTTCGATCTCGATCGACGGTCACGATCTACAACAGGTTTCCCCCCCGTCGATCCGCTCGCGTTTGGGCGTGGTGCCGCAGGAGTGTTTTTTATTTTCGGGAACGATTTTCGAGAATATATCCCTATTCCGACCGGAATACAGTTTGGAACAGGTGATAGAAGTCGCGAAACTGGCGGAGGCACACGCTTTTATCCAGAGTCTCCCCCTCGGATACAACACGAAGGTCGGGGAACGGGGCGCGACTTTATCGGGCGGTCAGCGTCAGAGAATCGCCATCGCCCGGGCCCTGTTGGGAGAACCGCGGGTGTTACTGTTAGACGAGGCGACCAGTTCTCTGGATACGGAATCGGAACGACGTTTCCAGCAGAATCTCGATCGACTCTCGCGCGATCGGACGATCGTGATTATCGCCCACCGTCTCTCCACGGTACGGAACGCGGATTGTATTTTCGTTCTCGATAAGGGGATCGTCGTCGAACGGGGAACCCACGAGCAATTGATGGCCCGTACCGACGGACTTTACTATCAACTCGCCCGCCAACAATTAGAACTTTAGGGGATAGGAAACGGGTTTTATATTCGGGGATAACGGGAAAAAATTTCCCGTTTTTTTAGGCCGAGTTTTATTCGGGGGACTATCCCCCCGACCCCCCCACCGGGGGAAAGGTGTTGCCCTTAGACCCCCTAGCCGTAAACAACCTCACTTCGGGTTAACAGGATTTCGTCGGGATGACCTGAATGAGCGAATCGGGGTTCTGACTTATCTCGAATCGAGGTTAAAAATTAATCAGATAAGGTTAGAAAATAATGTTCTTTTTCGTTTTGTCTAAAGCGATAATATTGTAATTTTTTGTCTGCATTTTATTATTTTCCGTTAAAATATTTTTCTGTTTTATCAATTTTTGAACGGTCAGTGAATAACTCTATAGCGATTTTGGCGGCCGTGATTCACTAGCGATCTAAAAAACTTTTCCGATTCGATTCTATCCCTCGATCGAGGCGATGTATACCTGGATGTTTTCGCTCGAATTTTCCTAGAATTTTTAACCCTAAAGAGGGTTGACGAGCGGTAGCGGAGTCTAAAAAGTGCTGAAATAGAGATACTTCTATTGATAGAAATTTTGAAATCTCTCCCGTTTTCTCACCCGTTCTCTACTTCTACTCTCTATCATGTTTTATAGATTGTTACTCCCGCGCTTAACGGGGGGATCTACTTAAAAAAACACAAATACAAAACCAAGGAGAAATCGATATGGCATTAATGAAATTAAGTGATTACTATCCCGATCGAGATAAAAATTTTTTCGGGGGACACGATATCAGCCACTTTTCCGTGTACGCGAATGACGCGGACGATGGCGATCGAGATAAGGTCGGTTCGGTGAAAGATATTCTGGTCGATGAAAACGACGGTCGTTTCCGTTATTTCATCGTCGATACCGGTTTCTGGGTATTCGGCAAGAAAGTATTACTTCCCGTCGGGTTAGCGCGGCTCGATTACGCTCGGGAACGGCTATACGTCGCCGGACTCACCAAAGATCAAGTAGAACATCTGCCGGAGTTTAGCGACGATCTCAAGATCGATAACGACTATGAAGAGCGGGTGCGGACTTCCTACCGTCCTCTCGTTCCTTCCTCGACCGTCGCCCCACCCGTGGCCGGTGCTACCTATAACTACCAGAACGAGCCTTATTTCTACGATCTCGACGATCCCGCCTTCCGTTCCTACGAGCGGAGCGCTTTCGAGCGTCGGTCCGCGGGAACCACCCGCGTGTGATCGAGCTTTCCGCTCTCGCGCTCGCTCCGGGGGGATCGTGTACCGACCTCCCGAACGAGCGTTTCCAGACGGTCGGAAATCGATCGGCCAACACTCGGTAGTTTAGGAGAAGGACAATCATGGAAATCGAGAAATCTCGAAAATACCGCCGGGGAAATCTTTCCGTTACGGGATGGTCGGCGCGGGGAGCGATGGTTCTCGCGTTAACCGTCGTCTTACTCGCCGGTTGCGGTGGCAGACGGGAGGAAACCACGGTACAGGAACGGCGGACCGTGACCCCCGAAAACGTCGCGGAGAATACGAATCGCTATATCGGTCAAGTCGTGACCGTTCGGGGTCAACCGATCGACAAGATCGGTACGGATACCTTTACCATCGAAGACCGGAAATTTTTCGGCAATAAGCCGGTTCTAGTCGTCAACGCGACCGGTAAAACCTTCGTGTACCCGACCGATGGGACCGATATTCAAGCGACCGGTGAGGTTCGGAATTTCGTGACCTCTGAAGTCGCCCGGCAATACAATCTCGGTTTAGACACGAACGCTTACGTGAAATACGAGAACCAACCGGCCCTGATCGCCCGTTCCCTGGCGGTTTCCCCGAAACCCGGCGACCTGACCCGCGATCCCGGACGATACTACGGTAAACCGTTGGCGGTTACGGGCCAGGTGAAAGACGTTTCGGGAACGAACGCCTTCACGTTAAGCGAGAATCGTCTGTTCGGCGGACAGGATTTATTGGTTCTTCGGGCGAAAGGGGAAACCGCGGGGAGTACCGCTAATCAGCCGGCGGTTCAAAACGGGGAAAGCGTCGCGGTAACGGGGGTATTACGTCCGTTTTCCGTTGCCGATTTACAACGCGAGTACAACCTCAATCTGGACGCGGCAACCCGACAACGCCTAGAAACGCGATACGCCAATAAACCGGTGTTGATCGCCGAAGGGGTTTATCCCTCCGCGATCCCCGATGACAATCGATAACGCTCCCGATTCGATCGACAAAGAAAACAGACCGGGCGGGGTTTCCTCGCCCTTTTATCGGGTGGATTTCCGGACGAGGAGAGACAGAAACCCGAGACCGAGAAATCCCCAGAAGGGATGAGAGGGTTCCGGGGTGGACGCGGGAACGGCCGTTATCCCGATCGGACGGATCAGGCTAGGATTCGTGTAGATAGTTCCCGTGAAAGAAGACGGATTCCCGATCGCTCCCGGATAGCTCAACAGCGCGCCCGCGTTTCCCGCCGCGAAATCGAATCCCGCGACATAAAGATTATTGGCGAACGAGCCGGAACCGAAGGTCAAACTACCGATAAAATTATTACTCGGCGTGGTTCCCGTGTAATTGGTCGAGAGAGTCGCTAACAACTGCCCGGCCGCGTTATACCGACGGATTCCCCCCGCGAAATCGCTCACCAAAATATCGTTATTCGGCGCCGATGCTAAACCCAAAAGACTGACAAAACCGAAACTTTCGGGTAACGGGTTCGGTTGACCGATAAACACCGTCGGGGTCGTCGTCGGCGCTAACCCGGCCACCTGTTCGGGACTGTAGCGCAAAACCTGACTATCGTAGGCGAAGACTAAATTTCCCGACGCGTCATTCGCGGTTCCTTCGGTGGTGACGTAGAGACTTCCATCCGGCCCGAAGAGTAGCCCGTTCGGCCCGTTCAAGCCGTTCAAACTTCCCAGACCATTATTATTATCGGACGCGAAAACGCCTAGAAAATTGCCCGTGGAACCATCGAAGCGCAGGATCTGATTCGTCCGAAAACTGCTCGCGTAGAGACTTCCATCGGGGCCGAACGCGTTGCCATAGGGCCGCGTCAAACCGTTTCCCGACGCGGCCACCCCTAAAAATTGCCCCGAGGGACTGAAGCGCAAAACCGCCGAGTTTTGGGGATAGAGGGGATCTAAGAGGTTTAGGCTGGAACTACCCCCGCTACTAACGTACAGGTTGCCATCGGGGCCGAAGGTCAGATCGTCGGGAGAGTCCAATCCCCCGTTTCCCGGCGCGGTAAAGTTGCCTTGAAACGTTCCCGTAACTTCATCGAAGACGAGAATTGTATTCCCATCGCTGTTGCCGATTAGCAATGTCGCGCTCGCCGGTAAGGTTTCCAGGCAGAAACTAACACAGCCGATAGCGATCGCCGTGGAAAAAGAGAAAAGAAAAGACTTATTCATAAAAGATTTCGGGTAAAGTGACTCGATTTTACTCGGCTCTCTCTATAGGCTCTGGAAATCTAATAAATTCTCTAGATTCTTACTATTCAACGTTTTCGGAACGCGATCGATCGATCCGATCGCCCTCTCTCTAGAATTCGGCTCGGGTTACACGTCTCTGAAGTTTTTTCCGTGTTACTAACCGTATCGCATAATAGATTCTCGATTTTGGGTTAAGAGGATTTAGCCCCCTACTTCAACGAGAAAATCAGGATTTTAGCCCGCGACAGAATCGAGGTTTTCGCTTCTATCGCAATGATCGCTCCTGCTGTATTGCTAACAAGAATGAAATTTTTAATAAGATCACTGAAAAACATAAGTGCTGATTTTCATGGCCTTGCAAAAATTAAGTCTCGATAAAATTGGCAGAAGAACGAGCGTTAATAAAGATTGGGGATTTCTAGTTGTTTGGCTTGTGTTTTGTGTTTTAGCTTCCCTTTTTGCTTTCCTTGTTTTAGAGGTCTTATAACTTGATCTCTGCTATATTCTTCCAATAATCCAGTAAAATAAAGCCACGATAGCATTCTACTAAAATAATGTTTGGCCGATTCGTTGCGTTCGGGATATGCCAAATCCCTAACATCTGTTTTATCGTAAACTTTATTGGGTTTTGTTTGTCGAGAAATATTTTGTGTTCTGATATGTTTTTTTAAAATACTAGCTATATAATCAGCGATGTGATTTCGATCGTAATTTAGAAAATAGGATAACATATATATTTGTTCATTTTGAACGGATACAAGACCAAAATGCGTTAAGTCAGACAGGATACTTTCGATAGTTTTTCTAGGCAATTTTATGCTTATCATCAAATTATGGTAGCTTATCCCTCTAGTGCCTTGAGTTCTGATTATTTCCAAAACCTTCAGTACAGTATCGCATTTATTGCGGATATTGTATGTTATAGGAAACTCATCTTTAGACACGGGAAATAAATCTGGAGAAAATAACTCTAATTGAACGTTACTTGGAAGATAATAATTCTTTTCAAGTTCATTTTTGATTTCGGCACTTGGAAGATAATAATTCTTCTCAAGTTCGTTCTTGATCTCGGCCATGTCTGGGCTAACAGCGAATTTTCCTGCATCACAAAGATATAAGAGTTCGTCTGGCGAAAAAACAGGAAAATCAATACCAGAAAATCTCTCTGGATAACTGGTAACAATTGCCTCTAGCTTTCTCTCTTTAGCACAAACTACTTCAATCGCATATTCTAAAGATAAAAAATACGCAGAAGCTTTATGGATAGTAGACTCGTCAACAGGACAAATTTCCAGAAGGTTTACGATCTGTTGTTCCATGACTGTTTCTGCCGCTTCATCCCCGCACAAAAAAATTAGCGTGGAATGAATATTATCCCGTCCTTTTTCGGTAAGATAACCTTTGATTTTGCCCGATCGAAGTAATTCCCATAGCGGATCTGTATACTCAACGGTGCGACGATTCAAGAGGGTATCTTGAATGATTTCAAATGAAATTAAAAAGTTTTTCATTTGCTAAACCTATAATTAAGGGTTGATCGAGGTTTTCGTGTTGAATCCTTTCTTTCTTTGATCGGTTCCTAGAAGTTTGCGAACCTCTTCTGGCGAAGATACTTGATTTGTTCCATTTGTCCGATTCTGGCTAGTATCTATGATCTTTGGTTCAGGTTCCCAGAGCATTAAATCACCGGGTTGACAGTTAAGCGCCGTGCAAAGTTTTTCAATAGTCGATCTCTCTAACCGTTCGGGCATTTCTTGAGAGTTTTTTAACTTGGATACGGTAACGGGGTGTAATCCAGTCGCCTCGATTAAATCTTTATTTTTAAGATAGCGTTCAGCCATAAGCACATTTAAGCGCCATTTGATAGCCATAGTATTTTCCCGATGGTAGCACTGTTCCTCCAGTATACCGCGAGTTTTAATTTTGTACATCCCCGGTTGTGCAGAATTAGTTTTAACGGCTAAAATGGACTTTGTTAGCCTTCGCAACTAATTCTATCCTATCCAAGGTGGATAGAAAGGATTATCGTGCGAATCGAGCTTTTTTGAAGATTATTGCCAAAAATCGGAGACAATAATGACGAAGTACGATTTTTACCGAATTTTGCAAAATGGAAGAATTCGCTGGTATGGCAAGTTGAAACCTGCCCGAACTCCCGGACGCTCGATCGGTGCGAGAATCGTCGTGGAGAAAGATCCTGTAACGGGGAAAGTGCTTCGAGCCTGGAACGAGGTGTATGATCGAGAGGGAAGAGTTATCTTGGTTCATCCCAAACGTCCTCAAGACTTGGGACATATTGAAATTGACCCGGAAACTGGTAGGGAAATCTCTCGAAGAGACTAGCGATCGCCATGAGTGACAATACCTTACGTGAATTGAAAAATCGCTTGGAACGGTTGGCCGATCGAGCTTCGGACAGTAAGGCAGTGGTCGATTGGTCGGACGAACAGCATTGGGAATTACTAGAAGGGGTAGAAGCCGAGAATACGACCGAAGAAGCCGATTTTCTCCGAGAACTGCTATACGACATCGGTCTGCAATGGGAATGCTTGGTGGCGAATGCCCGATCGACCGCGGTAGAGTTTCCCGAGGATTTAATTCAAGCTTGGTTATCCGAAATCCAACGATCTCTAGAAAAATTCGATCGGGCAACGGTTAGTTAACGGGGGTGTTTTTCTCCCCTTACCCGATCGAGCGGCAATCCACAGGAAAACAAAAATATCTGGCCTAAAACGGTTCCGTTAATCGATGCCGAAAGTGACGGACACGACCGCGGTAATATCTTTCTCGATCGAGGAAGTGTCGTAAATCCCGGAATCGCTCACGTCGGTCGAGTTGCGCGCGGTGATCTGGAAAACCCCCGTTTTCGCGTCCCGTACCGTCCCGACCCGATTGCCCGTACTACCGGCGATCGCCTCAGCCCGCGCTTTCGCGTCCTTCGCGGCCTCGGCCATCATTTCCACGCGCAGTTTATCCAGTCCCGTGTAGAGATATTGCGGCGGTTCGGAAACGAGGTTAATGCCCCGCTCGATCAGTTCGGTCGATCGCTTGGACAGTTCCGTGTACCGATCGACATCGCTCGATCGGATTTCCAAGCGTTGCGTGAGACGGTAGGCGAGAATCTGACCGGTATCCTGTCCGTTCGGCGTTAATTCCGGGATAGACATCGTTTCGATCGCTTTCGTGGTGATCGCGTCCTCGGGAACCCGTTGTTCTTTTAAATACGCCCGAACCTGTGCCATCTGGGCGGTTAGATCCCGGTAAGCCTCCCGCGCGGTGGGTTGTTGACTGGAGACGGATAACGTCCAGATCAGGTAATCCGATCGGATCGGCCGTCTAGCGGAACCGGTCACGACAAGAACATCGTTCGCCTGTTTGACATCGCGGATCGCTTTGGCACCGATCCAGGAACTCAGCACGAGAGCGACCGACAAAGCGAGCATTCCCGCTAGTAATTGCGGTAAACGACTATAAATCGGCGAATCTTTCATCACGATACCTCCACCGGAAAAAAGAACGAACCCGTGACAGCGTGGAGTGGCGATCGAAAATTACCCGCCGTATTGCCAGCCGGTACTCTCTAACAACAGGGGCGCGCCCTCGCGGTGGACTCCCGCGCCGATAACCTCGCCTACATAAACCGTGTGATCGCCTTTATCTACCTGTCCCACGACCTTACATTCCACGTAGCCGAGGGAGTCTTTAATGATCGGGCAACCGGTTTCCGCGCCCTCGTAGAATTCCACATCCTCGAATTTATTCCCGACCCGACTTTTCGGTTTAAAAAATTTCGCGGCCAGATCCTTCTGTTCGCTGTCGAGAAAACTGAGCGCGAACACCCCACTTTTAGCGATCATCGCGTGGGAACCGGAATCGCTTTTCACGCAATTAACCACGAGAGGCGGTTTAAAAGAACCCTGCATGACCCAACTGGCGGTAAATCCGTTCAATTCTTCGCCGTCTTTCACCCCGCAGATGTATAAACCGTGGGGGATCTTCAATAACATGGCTTTTTTGGCTTGTTCGTCTAACAAGGCGGTGTCTCCCGGAGCGTGATTACTCCCCGATCATGCCACATCGGAAGGGATTTATCCCCGCCGGTGTATCACCTGTTTCGCCCGATCGATCACGCCTTTTTTCGAGAAATTCTGTTTGTAGCGGGTAAATTGCCCCGCGTCTAACCACATTCCCTGACAGCGACTACATTTCTCGTACCAGATCGCGTGTTTATCGATATCTAGCATTCTCAACATTTGTTTCCGACACCGGGGACAACTGGCGGTTTTCGGCGATCGATCGCATTGTTTCGGTCGTCCCACGTCCACGCTTTCCGACCCCTCGATCTGTTTCAACCGTTCCGCTTCCAACGAGTCGAACCAGATTCCCGCGCAATCCCGACAGCGATCGATCTCTATCTGCCGGTAGATGACCTGTTCTAAATGTCCCTTACACTTGGGACAACCGACGCATTTCATAATAGATTGTAAATCGATTTTAAAATTCGTTGTTACTAGCCTACCCCACGGGGGGAACAATCTTTCCTCTGGACGACGACTTTATGATTTATCTTCTTTATATCGATGATCATCTCGCATGAATAATCTAACTGTCGCCGAGACGAGCGCGTTAGTTCCCGTCGATACGCTGTTAGCCGTTTTCGCCGATTTCCTCGATATCGATGTCAGCGCGGGGGACGCGGCAACCGACACGATCGTTACCTACCGTCGTCAGATCGAACAGTTTCTGCAATGGTGCGATCGCTATCAGATTCCCCCCGCGGCCGTGACGAAGGACGATATTAAACGCTACCGTCGCTGGATGGTGGAGACGAAAAAATTTAAACCCACGACGATCGCGTTAAAATTGTCCGTCGTCCGTCGTTTCTATCAGGCCGCCGTCGAAAAAGGGCTAATTTCCCTCAATCCCGTCAACGGCATCAAACCGCCGCGGGAAAAACGCGATCCCGCCGCGAGAATCACCTATCTAGAGAAATCGGAAGTACAACAATTATTCGCCGCCATCGCCGACGATAATAGCCTGAAATCGGCAAGAGATCGGGCGTTAATCGGTATCATGGCGCTGGAGGGACCGCGGACGATCGAACTCCACCGCGCCAATATTAGCGATATCGTCCGGCAGGGGAAAAATGTCGGCATTCGGGTGGAAGGAAAACGCAATATCCGGATCGTTCCGTTAACGAGTCAATTGGGTGAATTACTGTTCGATTATCTGGATTTACGCGAGGAAATGGGAGAAACTTTGAAACCCACGCAACCGCTATTTATTTCCGTCGGCAATCGCGGGGGAGGGAAACGACTATCGCGTCGGGGAATTCGGTTAATTGTCGATAATTATCTTCAGGAAACCGATTTAAAACACACCCCCGGCCGCACCATTTCCGCACACAGTCTCCGGCATACCGCGGGAACCCTCGCGCTTCATTCCGGCGCGGATTTACGGCAGGTTCAGGACTTATTGGGCCATGCCGATCCGCGGACCACTTCCCTGTACGCGCACGTCGCCGATCGATGGGAGAATAACCCCGCGTTAAAAATCGATATCGAGTTACAGAATCGCCCCGATTCCTAACGCGAGAACGCTCGTCGCGATGTGTTGGGGAATTAGCAGTTTAAAAGGTTGTTTGGCGATTTTTTCCGTGATATAAACCGACGCGAGAACACCGATCAGTAATACCGTTCCCTGAAGGAAAGCAATGACCGCGGGGTGAGCGACAAAAATCGGTAAATTCATTCCCGTCAATCCGAACGTCGCCAGAGTAACGGGTAAAATTCTCCCCGCTTCCCCTAATCCCAGTTGTAGATAATGAGCGAGATTTCCCATCAAAACGAGGGGAAGATAACCGTAGGCTAACTCGATAAACGATCGAGGTTTTAAAGAAGAGAAATTCTGGAAAATGAATTTAACCCCCGCGTGCGCGAGAAGGGGAACGATCGAGGGGAGGAATAAAGCGGCGATCGACAGTCCAGCGTGTTGCCAGAAATCCGTTAAATCTACGGGTAAATGTAAGCCCGATCGAAGGTCGGATAAATGGTGTAAAAATATCGCCCCTAAAAGTAATAGTAATAACGCCACCTCGTAGACGCGGGGGGTGTGGGTTGTCCAGAGTTCGATCGCCGGGGGACGTAGATTAAATTCTACCGATCGATGGGGGCAAGCTTTCAAGCAAGTCATACACAGAACACAATCGCGATTATCCTCTAATTGCGCGGGATGGGAATAGAGAGGACACCCCTCGGTTTCCATTCCCTCGCCTTTTCGCGGGCCGCCTTTATAACATTGATAGGTGGTACATTCCGCCGAACAGGTTCCCTGTTGCGCGCGTAATTCCGTCATCGATAGTTTGGCGAACATTCCGTTCATTCCGCCGATCGGACATAAATAGCGGCACCAGAAACGACGCTCGAAAATGGTCGAAAAAATCATCGCCCCCGCCGTAATTAATAGCAGTAAACACGAGGAAAGATAGGCGGTATCTTCTAAATTCCACAGTTCTTCCCAAAGTAAAATTAAAGCGAATAAACCGTATAAAAACCAGCCACCCCATTTTTCCGCCGTTTCCCGCGGCCATTTTTTCAACTGTCGGGGAAATAAATAGAGAGAGATTTTTTGGGTGATTTCCCCGTAAATCATGAAGGGACACACCGCGCACCACACCCGACCGAGGAAGGGAAATATTAATAAAACTAACGGCCACCACCAAGCCCAGAATAGATTTAAGGCGAAATTTTCCGATCGATGCTGGGGGGCGACAAATAGAATAATATTAATCAGTGCGAAAGCGAAGACCGTAAAACCGTAATTAATTTTGGTCGGCCACCAATCGCTCCGTAGAAATTTTCTCAATTTCGGATAGGCGTTTAATAGGTTAATCCGGAACTGTTTCTTTTTCGCCTGAGACGGCCAGATAATTTCCTCGGTAATTTTCGTTCGATTGTCCAGTTGAACTAATGCCCGCTCGACGAGATTTTCTAACTCCCGGAGGTTGTTCGGAAAGTCGTAAGCCTGTAATTTTCGCAAAGCTTCGGGAGTCACTTTCGGTTTGTTAATTCCTTTTTTTTGCGAGTATAAACTGATATAATATTCCATCTGATCCTCGATATCCGCTTTCCGAACTCGGAGGGGGGGAACCTTGATCGTCAGTTTCACGAGCGGATCGATCGAGGGGAGAGATTTTTCGGAAATCAGGATAATTCTCGCTTGGTTATATTTTTCCCCGACGATTTCCCCCTCGCGCTGGACGGGACGATAGGTATTCGATCGCAGGAGTTCGGCGATCGGGGGAATCAATTCCTCGGGCAATTCTTGGATATTATTTAAGATTAATGTCCCCGATCCTACCGCCTCGATCAAGCCGATTTTCCCGTTCGATCGACCGAATAATTCCGATCCGCTCACGGAAAGTCGGGAACAATCGACTTTAACGATCGCCTCCTTACGATTTTTAGAACCGAAATGAATTAACGCCGCGATATTATCTTTTTCGAGTCCGGGTTCCCCGAAAACGAGGACGGGATCGCGGTTTTTCGAGGCTTCTAAAATTTGCGATCGCAATCTCACCGCGTAGCGACTTTTGCCGACGATCCCCCGTTTCGCGCGCGCGACGAGATAGGGACGTAAAATCGCCTGTCTTTCCTGCTCGAAGCCTAATTCTTCCGTTAATCGCTCGATCTCGCGAACGAGTTGTCGCGAGAGAATCCCGGTAATTTCCGGGTGTTGTTTGACTAATTCCTGAAAAATTTCCCTCGGAATAAACCAGGTTTCCGCCTCGCTGAGACTGGTAACGGTCACGAGGGCGTTCCGATCGAGCAATAAAGACTGTAAATTAATAATCGTGCCGGGAAGTAGCCCCAGCGATCGCAGTCCTTTACTATTACTCTCCCAACACCCCGATCTCAGGATATACAATCCATCGACCGGATCGCCCTCGGTGACGACGTTTTCATAGAGATGGACGACGCGTTCTTGGAGACGCGGGGCGATCGCTTCCAATACTTCCGTACTTAAGGGACTAAACGCGGTGCGTTCCCGTAACCAGGTTACTGTATCCATAGGTTTAGAGTGGGGAGTGGAGAGTGGGGAATCAAGATAGAGAGGATATAGGTTCGGGAAAAAATCAAGCGTTTCGAGAAAATTACTCCCTACTCCCTACTCCTGCCTTTTATTTCATCGAAAACATCGGTATTTCAGCGAGGAATTATGATAGAGCCGATCGACTTATGGGTTCCGTTGGTTTTGTTGGGGTCGATCGTTCTGGCGGCGATTTTCTTCAGTCGGGCTAAGTAACGGTTGGTTGGTGTAATTCCCTTCCCGTCGGTGTGGCGAATTCCAGATAACCGGCCTCGATTAAAGCTTTATCGCGGATACGGCAGGAATCGCAGAGGCCGCAGGGTTCCGATCCTCCCTGATAACAAGACCAAGTATCGGCGATCGGGACACCCAGATCGATCGCCCGACGGACGATATCCACTTTACTATCTCTCACCAACGGAGCGACGAGACGGGGCGCTTTTCCTTCTAACCCCGCTTTCGAGGATAAATTCGCTAATTCTTGGAAAGCGGCCAGATATTCGGGACGACAATCGGGATAGCCGGAATAATCGACCGCGTTAATTCCTAGATAGATCGCCTCCGCGCCTCTCGCTTCCGCCAGAGAAAGAGCGATGGCAATAAATACCGTATTTCTGCCAGGAACGTAGGTAATGGGGATAATATCGGGGTTAACGCCTTCTTTCGGGATAGAAATCGAGTTATCGGTTAAAGCCGATCCCCCCCAGAGAGAGAGATTCACCTCGATCGAAAAATGTTCTTCGAGGCCGAGTTTTCGCGCGATGGTCGCGGCCGCCTGTAGTTCTCGATCGTGTCTTTGTCCGTAGCGAAAGGAAAGCGCGATTACCCGATAGCCGTCCGCGAGGGCGATAGCGGCCGTGGTTGCCGAATCCAATCCCCCCGAAAGTAAGACGATCGCCGTTTTCTGATCTGTCACGATAAAGTCACCTCTTCCCGTAGATAATCCGCGAACAGAACAAATTGTTTCAACCAACGCGAACCGAGTAAAATCTCCTGGATCTCGTCACCCGCGAAAACGGGAATCTCGTACTCCTGTCGATCGATCGCCACTTTACCGAGATAAATATCGAATAACGCTTCTCCCTTGGCCGTGATCAATTTATCTTGATTTAAAAACCGCCATCCTAGATCTCGGATGTCTTGGTCGTTCATGACGCACAATTCCGTGAAACCCGTATCTAGCATCGCTTCAACCGTTAGAGATAGACCATCCCCAGTGATGAGTTCGATATCGAAGTAAATCTCGCCGTTGTCTCCGAATCTACCTTGAATCATATTCGCCCGCTTACCCCTGTCTCGTTAATCCCGAAAATATGATGAATTTTGTCGGGGTATCTGTCGCGCATTTTTTTACTGGCGACCTCTTTATCGGGATCGATGATATAGTCACCGCTATCCGGTTCGATCGCTATATACCAGCCGTAGTAATTTTCCAGCAATTTCGGTTGTAATCGTTGGAAAATTGGCCAACAGCGATTATAAAACGCCAGTTGTCGGGCGCGGTGTTCCTGTTTCTGTTCCTCCGTCCACTGGATTTCGGGAAACACTCGACCTCGCCGTACCACTCGATCGCTTTTAGAAGTTGACATGATCTCTATCCGGAACGCGACTACCTACTCGATCTTATCTCGGGAATTATTGCCGTCCCAAAAAATTCACGATCGAGGGAATCATTTCCTTGAACCAGTGTTCTTGGGGATAGTGTTTCGCCTCGGGAAAGGGAATCAATTCCACGTTCGATCGAGCCGCTAATTTTTCCACCGGGGAAGAAGATAACCAAGGATCGGCCATCCCCCAAACCAACAAGATCGGTTTCTCGAATTCATTCAATCCTTTTTCGATCTCTTCCATCGATTTAGAGAGTTGTAAATTCTGGATCGTCGCCACGAGAGAACGTCCCACCGCGGAAGTTTTCAGATAGGGTTGACGGAACATCGCCAGATCGCTATCGGAAATGAGGAAACCGCTACCTTTCTCTAGGGTTCGATCGACCAGTAACGGATCTTGAGTCGCCATATCTCCCACGAAGGGTAAACCCCACTGTTTCATCGTCCACGGTAACGTCACATCACTCGATAAAGGAGTATTGAGAATAATCAGACGCTCGATCTTGTCGGGATTTCGTAACGCGTATTGGATGCCGACAGACCCGAGAAATCCCTGCGCGACGAGAGAAACTTTCTCGAATTCTAACGCGTTCAAAAAGTCATCTAGGGCTTGACAAAAAGCGTCGGGCGTGTATTTAAACTCTCGGGAATTCGGTTTATCGGACATTCCCGAACCGATCCAATCCGGTGCGATCGCGCGGATTTTATACTCTTCTAAACCGGTTAATACATTCCGCCAGATGTAACTATGGGAGGGAATACCGTGAAGCAGGATCGCGGGCGCTTTTTCCGTTCCTCCCTCGGGGTTCACTTCCCGATAAAACCACTTCAAAGAACCGACTTCGAGAGAATTTTCTAAAATTGACATGGTTAAAGGCGTGATTACAGATAGTTAACCATTGTCTAACGTCGGGGAACCGAATCGCCAACGAATTAACGAGATCTATCCTTCTTCCTCGAAGTCCACGTTATCGTAGAGATCGGCGAGTTCGATCGAGATCGGGACGGAAGACAGGGAAAAGACAGCCTCAAGATTATCGTACTCGGTTAAAAGCCACTGATTCGGGGACGTTTTCCGATAATGTTCGACGCGCGGACTATATTGATCGATGAGAATATATTCCTGAAAACTAGGGATCGTTCGATAGGCGGTAAATTTATCGCCCTTATCGTAATTTCTCGTCGATTTCGATAATACTTCCCCGATCAGTAACGGATTGGTCACGGTATCCCGACGATTTTTGGCGTATTCAAGAGGTCGAGCGATAATCATCACGTCCGGATAGGTATGAATCTGTTTTTCGGGAATCCATACTCGTAAATCCGCCACGGACACGTTATAAGGCTGACGTTTAAGACCGAAATTCAGAATACTGGCGAAATTTAGCTCGATCGTGGCATGATTGGGGGTTCCACCGGTCATTAGTCTAATCTCTCCCGCGATGTATTCGTGACGTTCCGGGGAATTTTCCTCGAATTCGAGATATTCTTCGGGAGAATAGGTTTTATTTTCTTGAATTTGAGCGATCATAAACGGTAACTCCCGAAACTCGATCGATACTCTACGATTGTAGCTAACGACGGGGGATGTAAGCGGATTCGACTGAAAAAATCTTTTTGATGTAGCCTAGAAATACGGAGCCTGTCCCCCTAATCGTCTATCCCGATGTCCTCGTTCCACAAACGGGGATTATTTTCGATGAAATCGCGCATTAACCGTTTACATTCGTCTAAATCCAGATCGATCACCGTCACCCCGCGCGATTCCATAAACTCCCGCGCTCCCGGAAAAGTGGCCGATTCCCCGGCGATCACGGTCGGAATACCGAACTGAACTACCGCACCCGCGCAGAGATAACAGGGCATCAGGGTGGAGTAGAGAATCGTTCCCCGGTAGGAACCCACCCGTCCCGCTTGCCGTAAACAATCGATCTCCGCGTGGGTGACGGGATCGCCGTCCTGTACCCGTTTATTGTGTCCCCTGCCGATAATCTCGCCATTTTTAACCAGGACGGAGCCGATCGGGATTCCTCCCTCCCGTAATCCCTGTTTAGCTTCCTCGATAGCGGCGCGCATGAATTCATCCATAGCGGTATTTCCCAAACTTAACGGACTCTTCTAAAAGTTCGATCGAGCCTTCGGAATTTCCGGATTCTAACCCGTCACGGGGAACGAGTTCCGCGAATTCCGGGGTTTTTATCCTTTCATTACGTTACGTTACCCCGTACAATACATTTCTTGTGAGTTAATCGAGATTTTTCCCGATCGATCTACTACCGATCCCGCTCGTTTCTCCAGAGAACGCGACGGGAATCAATCGTATCGAGAGCCGGGAAAATCGATCGCTTTGCGGCCACGTTCCGCCACTCATGCCGCTTTTGATCTCCGTCATCTACACCTAACTTCTCAACCATAGTGACCCAAACTCTTGACAAACCGACTCTAGAACGGGAATTTCTGCCGTTTACCCTACAGGATGTCCGTAACGCTATCCCGGCGCGTTGTTTTCAATCCAACGCGTTCCGTTCTCTAGCTTACTTTTTCCTCGACATCGGCATAATCGCCCTCCTCTACTGGCTTGTTTTCACCATCGATAGCGTTTGGTTCCTGCCGGTTTTCTGGTTCGCCACCGGAACCATGTTCTGGGCGCTGTTCGTCGTCGGTCACGATTGCGGACACGGTTCGTTTTCCCGTTATCGCTGGCTGAATAACCTGTTCGGCCACCTCAGCCACACGCCGATTCTGGTTCCCTTCCACGGTTGGCGCATCAGCCATCGTACCCATCACGCGAACACCGGCAATATCGACACCGATGAAAGCTGGTATCCCGTCACCGAGAGCCAGTACGATCGAATGGCTTGGTACGAGAAATTCGCCCGTTTTCACCTAATTTTATTCGTTTACCCGCTTTATCTCTTCCGTCGATCGCCGGGCAAAGAAGGCTCGCACTTCATGCCGGAAAGTCCCCTCTTCCGTCCCCACGAGAAATGGCAGGTGATCACCAGTACGGTCTGCTGTACCTTCATGTTGGGACTGTTGATCGGGGTCGGCATTACCCACGGTTTTCTCTTCCTGTTAACCTATTACATCGTTCCTTACCTGATTTTCGTGGCTTGGTTGGACGTGGTGACGTTCCTGCACCACACGGAAGACGATATCCCCTGGTATCGCGGAAAAGACTGGTATTTCCTCAAAGGCGCGCTCTCGACGATCGATCGCGATTACGGGTTCTTTAACCCCATCCATCACAATATCGGCACTCACGTAGCCCATCACATTTTTATTACTATCCCCCACTACCATCTTTTAGAGGCGACCGAGGCGATCCGTCCCGTGTTGGGCGATTATTATCACGTTTCCCGCGAACCGATTTTTAAATCTCTCTGGCGCTCTTACCGGAACTGTCATTTCGTGGCCGATACCGGTAGCAAGATCTATTACACCTCTCGTAATCAGAATTCCTAGTCAGTCCGGGAATTCAAAACGATACCAATTCTCGAAAATCGGTTACAGTAAGGTCTAAATTCCTTGTAGTAGCCTGTATTCAAAGAATTGGTATTATTTTTGTCCGAATTTAATCGAAAAGTAATTGGTATTTTCCCTCCCGCCTCCCGCCCCCTGCCCCCTAAAGAAAAGTCCCCTAACCGGATCGGTTAAGGGGAGGTAATTAGGTTGGCTTTTGTAACGCTGTAGCGCGCGAAACTAGAACCGGCTTACGCGAGCCATTCTAGAACCGCCTCGTCTTTGGTGTTGGTGTGACGGGACGGGGTTTCGCGGTTGAATTTCATGTGGATCGATCGAGTTTGTTCGCCATCGACCGCCACGGCCATGATGGGATAATCGATCAGCCCGTCTTGGAACGACATCTGGAAGCGGAAGGTTCCATCGGGATTGAGTTTGATCGGGCGACCGCCGATCGTTACCGTCGCGTCGGGTTCGGTCGCGCCGTAGACGATCAGTTCCGCGTCGGCCACTAACCAGAACTTGCGGGGACGGGCGAGATTTTCCGAAGCGCCCATCCCGATACCGGAGGCCGTCATGCCGACACCGGACGCGGTGAGTCCCGAAACCGTCGGAACCGCCCACATTCCCACGCCGGAGGGGAAGATATAGGAACTGACGACGGAACCGGCGACGTGTTGCATGGAACCGAACAGCGAACCCGCGACGCGTTGGGCCTCGATATCGCCGACACTCTCGAAGATGCGATCGTAAATGGGACTGGTTCCGGCCACCATGCCGACACCGTAGCGTTTGCTGGGAGGAACGAGTTCGTAGAAGGTTTTTCCGGCGAGTTCTTCTTCCCAGTTAACGGTGATGAAGATATCCTCGATCCAGTCGGAGGGATACACGGGAGGGATGCGAACGGTGGACGAACGGGCGAGAACTAACCAACGCCCGTCCGCGCAACGATAACCGATGTCGAGCGCGTAGTCTCGATCGCTCACCGGAATCGGCATATACCACTCGCGGGCTAACTCATCACAAAGATATTCTTGAATACTGTGCGCCGATTGGCTGTTGAGATCGATGTCGGTCACGTCGTAGAGACGCAGGGCTAACTGTTGTCCTCCCTGACGGCGGAGTTCTTCTTTGGCATCGTTGGGGATGTCCCAGTACGCGTAAGCCCATTGGGGATCGCGGGGTAGGAGGGTGACACGACTCTCGCCGTACCCACCGGGTAAATCCCCCAAGCCATCATCGACCGAGGCTAGATTTTCTTCAATGGGTTCCGATTGTCCTAACTCGAATTTCGATGCTTCCACTTGTTGCTCCTCCTGAACAGTAGGTGTAGATAAAACTCCGCTTACCGGCATGGCTCGCGTGATCGCCTCGATCAATTGCGTTTTCCGCATTCGGCTGTACCGGGAGATGTTGTATTGACTAGCCACCCGGCGTAGTTGCCGCAATGTCATCTCCTCTAAGGGTGGGCGTTCTGGTGCCATGTGATTACACGCTCCGATTAGTTACGACGGCGAACGAATTCTCGGCGTTCGCGAAAATAGTGACCGGGGCAAATCGCCTCACTACTTACATCGATGTATCCTAACGATGAATCCACTCGATCGGGATCAAGGGGTTCGCTTGTTATAAATACCTATTTAACAGACTTTTTAGATTTCGCGCCAGAAAATATATCAAGCTTTCCTGACAACACAGCCAAACCTTGATCCCGCCGCATTCTTTTGTTATTAAATCCTGACATTAAAGGCGGGTGTCGCCAGATTAAACGATATTTACGATCTCCCCCATCTCCCTCACCTCCCCACCTCCCGACTCCTGTACGCCGATCCCGATCGCCTGTAATCTGGATAGAGAAATCAGTCACGTTAGGGAGACCAGGAAGGTTGGCTACTCGCGTCATCATCGTCCGTCACGGGCAAAGCAGTTACAACGCGCAACAGAAGATTCAAGGACGGAGTGATGGATCTGTCCTGACGGAAAAAGGTCGCCTCGACGCGGAGAAAGTCGGGGAGGCGTTGAAGTCGATCGAGATCGCCGCCCTCTACTGTAGTCCCCTACAACGCGCGAAATCGACCGCGGAAGTCATTCAATCCAAGTTAGATAATCCCCCGGCCCTCCAACCGACCGATCGATTGTTAGAGATCGATCTGCCGATCTGGGAAAATATGGTTAAAGAGGAAGTAAAAGCCGGATTCCCGCGAGAATATCGCGATTGGCACGATCGCCCGCACGAGTTCAAAATGATCCTCGCGGACGGAAGCGAACACTATCCCGTCCTCTCTCTCTACGAACAGGCCAAAGAATTCTGGCAGGACGTGATCCCGCGTCACCAAGGGCAAACTATCCTCATCGTCGCCCACAACGGGATCAATCGCTGTTTACTCCTGAGCGCGATCGGGATTCCCGTTTCCCGCTACCATTCCATCCAGCAATCGAACTGTTGTATAAATGTCCTGAACTTTACCGGCGATTTCGGCGATCCGGTACAGGTGGAATCGCTCAACCAAACCGCCCATCTGGGAATTCCCCTACCGCCCCCGCGTCCTCCCTTCCACGGTACGCGTCTTCTCCTCGT
Organism: Pannus brasiliensis CCIBt3594; assembly: GCF_036688125.1. Taxonomy (NCBI): domain Bacteria; kingdom Bacillati; phylum Cyanobacteriota; class Cyanophyceae; order Chroococcales; family Microcystaceae; genus Pannus; species Pannus brasiliensis. The sequence continues at coordinate 51,636 of NZ_JBAFSM010000021.1, forward strand.
CCGTCACGGCGAGACACAATGGAACCGGGACAAGCGTTTTCAGGGGATTCGCGATATTCCCCTCAATGAAAACGGGAAAGCCCAGGCGCTACAGGCTGCGAAATTTCTCAAGGAAACGGCGATCGATAATGCCGTTACCAGTCCCCTCTCGCGCCCGAAAGAAACCGCCGAAATTATCCTGCAATATCACCCGAATGTCACGCTCGATAATCGCGTCGATCTCACGGAAATCTGTCACGGACTCTGGGAGGGAATGTTAGAGGAAGAGATCGAGAGTAATTTTCCCGGAATGTTACACGAGTGGAAAGTCGCGCCGGAGACGGTACAGATGCCGGAGGGCGAGAATTTACAGCAGGTATGGGATCGGGCGATCGCCTGTTGGGAAGAGATCGTCGAAACTTACAGCGCCGGCGACGGGCCGAAAACGGTTATGGTAGTCGCTCACGACGCGATTAATAAAGTTATTCTCTGTTATCTTCTCGGATTGAAACCCGCGAATTTCTGGTACATCAAACAGGGTAACGGTGCGGTTAGCGTGATCGATTATCCGAAAGGCGCGGGTTCGACTCCCGTGATCCAGGCGATCAATATCACCTATCACCTCGGCGCGGGAATTCTCGATAAAACCGCCGCGGGCGCTTTATAGAAGGCGGGAGATACGGGAGATGAGCGAGAATAGGAAAACCCTTCCTCTACTCCCGAATCTATGTCCCGACAACGTGTATTGATCTGGTATCGGAATGATTTACGGGTTCACGATCACGAGCCGCTGTATCGATCGATCGTCGAGAACGCTGAAATCATTCCGTTTTATTGTTTCGACGATCGACAGTTCGGGAAAACTTCGTTCGGATTTCCGAAAACGGGGGCTTTCCGCGCGAAATTCCTGCTCGAATCGGTGGCGGATTTACGCCGGTCTCTAACCGATTTAGGCAGTAATTTAGTGATCCGAAGAGGACGATCGGAAACGGTGATTCCCGAATTAGCGCGAGAGTTGAATATCTCGAAAGTGTACTATCATCGAGAAGTGACCGCGGAGGAAATCGCTGTCGAGAAAAATTTAGAGAAATCATTAAAAGAGTTAAATGTCAAGACGGAAACTTTCTGGACGGCAACGTTAATTCATCCCGAAGATCTGTCCTTTGAACTGTCGGAACTTCCCGAACTGTTCACGAATTTCCGAAAGCGAGTCGAGCGGGATTGGCGGGTTCGATCGATCTACGAAACCCCGAAATCTTTATCCCCTCTCCCCGAAATCGAGATCGGCGATTTACCGACTATAACCGATCTAGGATTGGCGGAACCGATTTTCGACGCTCGATCGGTTTTACAATTTCAAGGGGGAGAAACGGCGGGAAAAGCGCGGGTAAAGCATTATATTTGGGACAGCGATCGAATCCAAACGTACAAGGAAACCCGCAACGGAATGTTAGGAGAGGATTATTCCGCTAAATTCTCCGCGTGGTTGAGTTTAGGATGTATTTCCCCCCGCTATATCTACGAGGAAGCGAGAAAATACGAGCGGGAACGGGTGAAAAATGATTCTACCTACTGGCTGATTTTCGAGTTACTGTGGCGGGATTTCTTTCGCTTTATCTGCGCGAAACACGGGAATCAAATTTTCTATCCTTCGGGTTTACGGGGGATCGAGATCCCGTGGAAACAGGATCTAGAGAGATTCAAGATGTGGAAAGAAGGAAAAACGGGTTATCCTCTCGTGGACGCGAACATGAAAGAACTGGCGGCCACGGGTTTTATGTCGAATCGCGGACGGCAAAACGTGGCGAGTTTTCTCACCAAAAATCTCGGTATCGATTGGCGGATGGGCGCGGAATGGTTCGAGTCTTTGTTAATCGATCACGATGTTTGTAGTAATTGGGGGAACTGGAATTACACCGCGGGAGTGGGAAACGACGCGCGCGGCTTTCGCTATTTCAATATTCCCAAACAATCGCAGGACTACGATCCGGACGGGGACTATTTACGCCACTGGTTGCCCGAATTAGCGGCGATACCGGGTGATAAAATCCATGAACCGTATCGGTTATCGATCGAGGAACAAAAACGTTACGGCGTGAGGTTAGGAATCGATTACCCGCGTCCGGTAGTGGACTTTTTCGAGTCGGTGAAACACAACGAGAAGATTTACAATAATTCTCTCTAGGGGTCTACTGTTTCCCGTAACCATTTTACTAACACCGGGTTAAAGCGATCGGGGCATTCATCCTGTAAACAATGTCCCGCCCGATCGAACTCCACGTATTGAATTTTCGGATTCAATTTCACGAATCCCGCCGCTAATTCTACGGGAATCATCCGATCCTGATGTCCCCAGCAGAGTAGAATCGGAATTTCTAATTGTGGTAGAATCGCTTTCGCGGGAGGACAATATTCGGGATAATTGACCGCTTGTGCCAGAGAAACAAAAGCATCGTCCGCGCCTTCATCTAGGGGAGGTCTACCGATAATTTGAATTAACTCGTCCGTGACCGCTTTTTTGTCCTCGTAGGCGATCCCCGTCCACTTTCGCAGAACTTCCGGACGACGGAGATAATAAAAAATCGGTTTTAGTAACCAGGGCGCGGTAAATAATTTCTCGATCGGCGTGACAATATTTAATAACCACGGGGGGATCATTTCCCGGCGACGGGTCACGTCCGGTAAGCTTAACATCACCAATCCCGCCACCATTTCCGGGTATTTTCCCGCGAGAGTCATGCAAACGAGGGAACCGATCGAATTCCCCACTAAAACCACGGGACGGTTAATAAAAGTCTTCCAGAAGTCGTGAACCTGTTCGACCCATACACTAGTAGTATACGGCACTCGCGCCTTCCGGGACGCGCCGAAACCGAGTAAATCGATAGCGTATACCCGACGATCTTGACTGAGGACGGGGATATTATGCCGCCAGTGTTCGATCGCCGCGCCGAAACCGTGAATCAGGATCGCGGGGGGATTTTCGTTTTTTTCGTCTGTTTTCGCGGGCATAAAGCTAAAACGGGTTTGCCAGCCGCGCCATACCCAATCGCGTTGATAACCGACGCGTTCTTGCCAGGGAGGAGAATCGATCACGGGGATTGTCGGGAGAGGTCGTTTTTAAATTATAGCGACGCTGTGATTTTATCGGTTCGATCTCGCGGACGGGGCAGAGCGCGAGTACGTGTTAGGATTGGGGCGAGTATAATGGGGTAAGGATTCAATGCAACTGTTCGAGGTAATTTGGAAAGAGCGATTCGTCGAGAAGCTTGCCGTTAAACATAACGTTACCACGGACGAAGTTGAAGGGGTTCTATTTTCCTATCCTCATGTTCGTAAAGCGGGAAAAGGCAACATAGAAGGCGAAGATGTTTATGTCGCTTACGGTCAAACCGAAGCGGGTAGATACTTGGTTGTCTTTTTCATCCGTAAAAATCGAACTTCTGCCTTACCCATCTCGGCACGAGATATGACTGATTCGGAACGGAGGTATTATGAGCGACAAATCTAAAGCGATCGAGCCGATCCCGGAAACGTTTTCTAGTTATGAAGAGGCGGCGGAGTTCTGGGATACCCATGACACGACCGACTATTTAGACGATTTCGAGACCGTACCATTAGAGGAAAACGAGTTACGAAATCGACGCTTTGAAGTTTCGATCGATGAAGATTTAATACGAGTTTTACATCAACAAGCCAACCGACAAGGAATAGGAGTCGAACAATTGGTGAATAGTATGTTAAGATCGAGTATGGGAAATGTTGCTTGAGGTTTGATGAATGTTTCACTCGAAACTTATCGCGTTTTTCTTAATTATTTTCCGATCTTCTTCTCTGTGAAATCGAAGAAAACCGATGCAAATCACGATCGATCTACCTCCCGACCTCGAACAAGCCCTGATCCGTCAAGCGGATCGATCGAATATTCCCCTCGAAACTCTAATTCTTCAAGCTTTACTTCAGGAAATCCCAACGAAACTCGATTCTATTCCGCGGTGGTCGGATGCCGTTTTATCCTACAAGGAAACTCCCGACTTTCCTGCTTTCGAGTCCTATCGATCCGAACTCGATGACAATAATCGATCGCCCGAAAATCCGTGTTCCTACCGGTGATCCAAATCCCGAAACCATCCCTAGAATTAAAATAGGTATGGAGGGAAAAAGCGAATGAGCGAGGAAACTACCTATTTAGAACTCTCCGAAGGCGATAGCGGTTCCCATAAATTTTACGAGGTGATCGTCGCGGGAACGGAAGTACGGATTCGCTACGGACGGATTGGCGATAAGGGACAACAACAGGCGAAAACCTATCCCAGCGAGGAAAAAGCGAAAGCCGAGGCGGGTAAAAAAATTAACGAGAAGCTACGCAAAGGCTACGCGCCCGCGGTGATGGGAGAGCGACAAAAACGCCCCGTCACCCGTCGTCAGGTGGAAAGTACCCCCTCTAGCGCCAAACACGCCCCGATTGTCTGGAAATTCGCGTCGGGATCGATCGCTTTCGGGATTTTTATCGCCCGCGATGGTTGTTGGGTGGGCAATCAGAAAGGACAGGTATACAAGCTCGACCACGAGGGAAAAGTTCTCAACCAATTTCAATTGCCGGACGGGGTGAAGTGTATCGTTGCCGATGATATTTGGATTTACGTGGGTTGTGACGATGGGAACGTTTACGATCTGAGCGGGAAACTGCCCCGACTGGCTTACGAGATCGATCGAAATATCGATATTTTCTGGCTGGATATCGACGACGGGACGTTAACCGTATCCGACGCGAATGGCGCTCTCTCCAAATTCGAGCCGTCCGGGGAGGGAGAATGGACGCGTTTGAGTCAGGGAAAATCGGGCTGGATGGTGCGATGTGACCGGGACGGCATCTATCACGGGCATCATCTCGGCGTAACGAGGTACGATCGAGAGGAAGGACGGCAGTTATGGCATCAACCCACCGACGGCGCTGTACTATTCGGCTGGCAGGAAACCGATACCGTATACGCGGGGACTTCCGCTAAAAAACTCTATCGTTTGAGCAAAAAAGGCGATATAGAGCGAATATATACCTGTGACGCGTCCGTGTATTCCTGCGCCACTTCTCCCGCGGGGGAACACGTTTTCGCCGGGGATAATTCCTCTTCGGTGTACTGTTTTACCGCGTCCGGCGAGCGCGTGTGGAAACTGGCGACGGGGTGCGGTTCCGCGCTATCGATGCAATTTCTTGACGATTTTCTCTATCTCGTCACCACTGATGGGACGTTAGCCTGTATGGATGTGAGTCCGCAGGCGATCGAGGCGGCGAAAACGGGTTCCCTGCCCGAAACCGTCCGAATTCAAGCCCCTACCGCGTTATCTAGCGTTTCGGTGACAACCGCGTTAGAAACTACCCGCGATTCGAGTGAAGGGGTGATTCTAGAATGTTTTCAAAAGGGAAATGAATTACGGGTCCGCGTCGTTTCCGAGGGCTATAATCCCGATTGGTTCGTGCAATTTCCCCGCGATATCCGGGAAAACGGAGCGCGTTACCGGGTGCAAGAAGTCCGCGAGTCCGCGCGCGGTGGTTTCTATCGCGCCTACGGGGAAATTAAGCGATTAGTGTGAGGGAGATGCGGAGGTGAGGGAGATGGGGAAATAATAAATAGTGTTATTGTTGCCTACTGACTCCTGCCTTCTGCTTCTTGGTGGGTTACGCTTCGCTAACCCACCCTACGGTTTCATTTTATCGAGGATCTAAATAGTATGAGTTATCTCATTCATCGCGGGGGAAATGGACGTTTTGTTTTGCAGTGTACCGTGACGGGAGCGATGGCGGGATTGATGTTCTGTCCGCACCCGAACGAATCGCGCCGAGCGTTTGAATATGATTACGGTTCTACCGAGAATCGAGAAAGCTTGATCAATGTTAATGAGTTTCCCGAACTCGATTATCTGACTTTTTGGGTCATGGAATCCGCCAGTTTTTACGAGTACGATCGCTGTTTACGAGAGGAGAAATGGGCGCATCTCCGACCGTTATTTCTCGCGGAAGGGAAAGCGAGCGGCTACAATCCGGGACGGGACAAACCGCCGATTTCCCCTTCTTTACCGACGCGATGGCAATATACCCCGCCCAACCCTAGAGGAACTTGGAAAATTCCCGCTTGGGCGCTTTATGTTAACGAGAATACTGTCTGGATAGGAAATCGCGATGGCTTGATTGTAGTCCTAGATCATGACGGTCAAATTGTCAATCAGTTTCAGTTACCGAAAATCACCCGTTGTCTTGTCGGTAACGATCGATCGATCTACGCGAGTTGTGACGATGGTAATCTTTACGATTTAACGGGAAAGTTGCCAGAAGCTGTTTATAATTTCCGTACTGACGCGGTTTCGCAATGGATCGATTTCATGGTTTATAGCGTGGATTTAGCGATCGATCGCATCCATATCGCGGACACTTACGGACAACTGAGCCAACTAAATTTAGACCTACAACCGCTCTGGAAAATTCAAACGAATTATCATCGAACTTGGTTTTTACAATCGGACGATCGAGCGGTTTATCAAGGGCATAATTCCGGTGTATCCGCTTACGATATCGATACGGGAAAATTATTATGGTCTCATCCTACGGAATCGGTTCTCTGTGGGGTTATAACAGAAGATTCGGTTATCGTCGGGACGAGCGATCGAACGCTCTATCAACTCTCGAAAACGGGCGATATCAAGATGAAAACTACCGAGACAAAACTTTTCGCCGAACTGGAAGGAGCCGCCTATTCTTGCACGCTCTCACGGGAGAAAAATTTACTTTTCGTCGCCGATCATCTGTCGAATCTCTATGTTTTCAATCTTTTAGGAGAACTGATAGAAAAATATACTACGAATTGCGGTGTTGTTTTAAATCTATATTCTTTCGGCGATCGACTGTACGGAACCACGAGCGACGGGACGATCGCCAGTTTCTCGATTCCTGGTTTAGAAACCCAGAAGTTCCTAGCAAGTCTCAAAGATTTTCAGAGTAAGCGCAACTAAAAACTAAAATTTCTTTTTTCATTCATCTCCCTAAGTCCACCAGTTTGAGGAACGGTCAAAATGCAAGGATTCTTGGTTATTAGTTTAGTGATTATCGTGATCGCTGGATTTGTCGGATTCGTAATTTATGTCAATAAAAAACGCCGAGAAGATTTACAAGCACTCGCCCGACAGTTAAACTTACATTTTTTTTTCGATGGAGAGGAGAATCTAGGGCTATTTTTGGCGAATTTTGATTTCTTCACTCAAGGAAGAAATCGCCAGATTCGGAATCTCATCCGAGGAAATATCACGCGTCAGGGAAAAACGTACTCGATCTCTATTTTCGACTATACCTACACGATCGGACATCCCGATAACACCGATACTTTCGTGCAAACCGTATTGTTCTTCTACGATGAATCCCTCAACGTTCCTACTTTTAGCCTACGTCCCGAACATATCTTCGATAAATTGGGAAATGTCTTCGGGTTCGAGGATATTAACTTCGCCGAATTCCCCGATTTTTCTCAGCGTTACCGCTTACAATCAAATCAAGAGGGAGAGGTTCGATCGCTGTTTCAAGCCAATCTTATCAAATTTTATGAAAAACACAAAATCTGTACGGAAGCTAGAGGATCTTACGTGCTAATTTTTCCCGCGGGGGATAGTATGAATCGCTCTCGAAGAGTACGCGTGGAGGGAACGCGGACTTTTACCGAAAGCCGTCTTCTCCCCCCCGAAGAAATTCGATCGTATTTAAATATCGGCGTGCAATTACTCAAGCTGTTAAATCAGACCAGGGCGTAAAAGTCAAAAGAAATCGTCAGAAATATAGACGATCGAGGCCGCGATCCAACCGACCCGCGAGCGATAATAGAAATATCGATACAGACGATCGAAGGAAAAAAGAGATGGGAAATATCCTCAGTGTCGCGCCGATGATGGACTATACCGATCGCCACTTTCGCTACTTTCTGCGGCAGATTACCCGTCGTCCCCTTCTCTACACGGAAATGATCACCGCGATGGCGATTAAACACGGCGATCGATATAAACTTCTCGGTTTCTCCGAACTCGAAAAACCCCTCTCTCTCCAACTCGGGGGAGACGATCCCGCTTTACTCGCCGAATGTGCCAGAATTGCCGAGGATTTCGGTTACGACGAGGTGAATCTAAACGTCGGCTGTCCGAGTTCGCGGGTGAAAGAAGGCAATTTCGGGGCCTGTTTAATGGCGCGGCCGGAACTCGTCGCCAAAACGATCGAGGCCATGATACAAGCGGTATCGATTCCCGTGACGGTAAAACACCGGATCGGCATCGACGACCTCGATAGTTACGAGAATATGGCGAATTTCGTCAAAATCGTCGCCGGATCGGGTTGCCAACGCTTTACCGTTCACGCGCGCAAAGCATGGCTGAAGGGTTTGAGTCCGAAAGAAAATCGCACGGTTCCCCCCCTGCGTTACGAGGACGTTTATCGCTTAAAACAGGAATTCCCGTGCCTATTTATCGAGATTAACGGGGGGATCACCGATTTAGAACAGGTGAAAAATCATTTACAACGGGTGGACGCGGTAATGATCGGCCGCGCGGCTTACGAGAATCCCTATTTATTCGCCACGGTCGATCGGGATTTTTACGGTGAACCCGCCACCCCTCCCACCCGTCAAGAAGCGATCGAAAAAATGCTTCCCTACATCGATGAATGGGTCGGTAAAGGTTATAAATTACACACCATCAGTAAACACCTCCTGCAACTGTTCGCGGGACAACCCGGAACGAAAGCCTGGAAGCGATATATTAGCGAGAATAGCCACCATCCGAACGCCGATTCTTCGGTTATTCAGCAGGCTTTACAAGAAGTAGATTCCGTTGCCAATCTCGGAAATTCTTGAATCCCCCCTTTACTCGAATCGATCGAACAGATCCGTCAACACCCGATTGGAAAATAAAAATCCCTCTGGATCGGTTAATCGAATCCGATCGCCTTCAAGTCTCACCAGATCTCGCCGAAAATGCGGCTGTAATACCTCTAAAATCGAATTTTTGACTTCCGAACCGAAATCCGCCTCGATCGCCCGTAAATCGGCTCCCTCCGCCAATCTCAGCCCTAACATCAGCGTTTCCAGCAAGCGATCGATCTCCCCCGTTTCCGGAACCTCGATATTACATCCGTCCCGCACCCAATCGAAATACTCTTTTCTGGTCCGGGGACGGGTGAAACGTTTTCCCCCGGTATAACTCGCCGCGCCCATACCGAAACCGTAATAGGGACGATTCTCCCAGTACACCCGATTGTGACGGCATTGAAAACCCGATCGAGCGTAATTCGAGATCTCGTAATGGTCGTATCCCGCCTCTCTTAGCCGTTCACTAGCCATTTTGTACATTTCAGCCGTGGTTTCGTCGTCGGGAAGCGGTTTTTCGCCGGGTTTGTACTGTTTGCCGAAGGGAGTGACCGACTCCAACACCAGATCGTAACAGGAGAGGTGTTTCGGTTGGAGTTCGATCGCTTTTTCCAGTGAACTTTCCCAATCTTGTCGGGTTTGGTGGGGTAGTCCGGAAATCAGATCGAGGCTGAAATTTTCCACCCCGACGCGATGGATAAAATCCACGGCTTGGTAAATATCGGCGACGCGGTGCGATCGACCGCAGATCTCTAATAAATGATCCTGGAAAGCCTGCGCTCCTAAACTCAGCCGATTCACCCCCGCGCGGACGTAACCCCGCAATCGATCGAGGGGAAACGTCGCCGGATCGATTTCCATCGAGATCTCGATATCCGGGGAAAGACCGAATTTTCCCGCGAGACAATCGATAATAACCGCCAGCGATCGATCGGGGACTAACGAGGGAGTTCCCCCCCCGAAAAAAATCGTTCGTAGCGGTTTTCCCTCGATCGGGGTTCGCTCGATTTCTTCCCGCACTCTCCCGACATATTCCTCGATCGGGCGGAATCGATCGGGTTCCGTCTTATTACCGATGACCGAGATCGGAAAATCACAGTAAAAACAGCGACGGCGACAGAAAGGAAGATGAACGTAAGCGGCATCGGCCATCGCCCCCCGCGTCGATCCTTCGCCTGCAAAAATACCGCTCGAATCCCGCACATTTCCCCCCTGAATACCGGTCGATCTCTCGCCGGTTTACCTTTTGCTAAGATTTCCCACCGGTCGAGAGCGTGTCTTCTAGAATGAAAGCAACTCTCGCCCCGACGAAGGGGAGAGACACACGGATATAATTAGAAAAGAACTCGATCGCGAGCGATCGATTCTTTTTCATCCGCGATTTCCCCTGTATTATTCGGGATTATCCTCATGCTCGATGCCATTATTATTCTCTTATTCGTTGTCGCGCTCGCTAGTATCGGTTTCAGTAGCGTGGATTTGCTCCCGGTAGGGGTACAGGCGCAGATCACCAATATTGAAGCCTTACGCTGGCTATCGGCGGGTTTTACCTCGATTATCGGGTTAGCCCTCGGATTGGTCGCCCAAACCACCTATCGCCGCCTGGAAATCCAGATCCGTCAAACCCCGATCGAGATAATTCTAACGCGGGCGATCGGTTTAGTGATCGGTCTCCTGATAGTTAATCTCATGTTAGCGCCGCTTTTCCTCCTGCCGATTCCCAGTGAATTCTCCTATATTAAGCCTTTACTGGCGATTTTAGGCAGTGTCATGTTTTCCTATCTGGGGGTCAGTCTCGCCGATACCCACGGTCGGACATTCCTCCGTTTAATCAATCCGAACAGTATCGAGTCGCTTCTCGTGGCCGAGGGAACGCTACAGGCGGCCGCGACGAAAATCATCGATACCAGTTGTATCATCGACGGACGGATCGAACAGTTACTGGAAACCGGGTTCATCGAGGGACAGATCCTCGTCCCCGGCTTTATTCTCCAGGAACTCCAACAGTTAGCCGACGGCAGTAACGACCAAAAACGCGTTCGCGGCCGCCGGGGATTGGATATCCTCAACCGGATTCAAGAGGAATTCCCCGATCGCATCATCATCCATTCCGCCGATTACGAGGAAATTAACACGGTAGACGCGAAATTAGTTCATTTAGCCCAAGAAATTAACGCCACCCTGCTCACGAACGATTACAACCTCAGTAAGGTCGCCAATCTCCAGAAAGTGTCGATTCTCAACGTCAACGATCTCGCCCAGGCCGTCCGACCGATTTACCTTCCCGGCGACACCTTGGATCTGAAAATTCTCAAGGCCGGCAAAGAACCCACCCAGGGTATCGGCTATCTCGAAGACGGAACGATGGTCGTCGTCGAGGAAGGCAAAGATTATCTCGGCAACGAGTTACGCGTCGTCGTCACCTCCGCGTTACAAACTTCCGCGGGTCGGATGATTTTCGCCAAACCCCAGACCTCGGTGATCGCTTAGTGAGGGGGCAGGAGGCAGGAGAAAGCGGAGAAAAGACTTCACGCTAAAAATAGGTGAGAACAATCGATTTATCCCGTTAAATCGCGAGCGTCAGTTAATAAACACTACGGCTTAAAGAGACGACAGAGAAGACCTTTCGCGCGATTCGTTTTTGAAGGTCTAAAAACTTCACAAACTAGGCTTTGACTCGATAAAGAGGCTTATAGTGAGATTTTTAGCTAAAATATTCTTTATTCTTCCTCCTGACTCCTGACTCCTGACTCCTGGCTCCTGGCTCCTGACTCCTGACTCCTATAGGAAAACCCCGGATCGCGTGTTTCGCACCCTGTCCGGGGTTTTAGCCATAGATTGAGGGAGTGATCTCCCGGGGCGAGAACTCTCGATCGCTACCGGGGAAAAGAAAGAAAGCCGGAAAAGATCTCCCTAGGCGGCTTTCGTGGCCGTCGCGAGGGATTGACGGGCGAGATCGAAATAGCCTTCCCAGAATTTCTTCTGATTTTCCAGGGCTATTTTCGCCGCGGTTTCCTGGGATTCTAGATAGGATTTAACGAGTTGTTCTTGAAGCTCGATCGATTGTTTCACGCTGTCGGGAAATTCAAAAACCGGCTTGCCAGAAGGTATCGCGCTCGTCCAAGTGGCGAGAAACTGTTTCTGCCAATCGGCGAGTTGTTTCTGGTACTCTTCAAAATAGTTCGCGTACATAAGGAATCTCGACCGCTAACTAGCCCGTCCGTGAAAAGACGAGGAGAGGGTGGGGCGGTATTACCACCGTCTCGATGATAGAAATTCGCGCGAAGATAAGGATTTATCTTCTTTTTATTATAGACCGAATCGCTCCCCGCGCCGATGTTATCCCCGTTACAGAATCCTAAGATTATGAGAGAGATCTTTACACTAGAGTCAGTCCGATCGAGCGTTTCTTTTCCCTACAAAAGCGCGCGCACGCGGGAACGATAGGAGGTTCGATCTAGGCCTCCCTTAGCGGCGGTATCGATCGAATCGATCTCCGCCTGAAGACGCTCGATCCGTTCCTCGGTAGCGGGATGGGTACTGAGAAACGACGGGGTAGAACCGCTTTTTTTCAGCAGTTTTTCCAGGAAAGAAACCATCGCGCTCGGGGCGTATCCGGCCGCGATCAGGTTGTTTAACCCCAGTCGATCGGCCTCTAGTTCATCCTGGCGACTGTGGGGGAGATTGTACACGAGGTTAACGCCGAGTTGTACCCAACTTCTCGTGTCCAGTCCGGTCGCGCTCAAGACTCCCCGCGCGATGGCGGCGTTCCGCATCTGCCCGATCGAGTGACGCGCGGCGATATGCCCGATCTCGTGGGCGATCACGCTGGCTAATTCCGCCTCGTTCGCGGCCACTTTAATCAATCCCGAGTGAATATACACGAATCCGCCCATCGTGGCGAAGGCGTTAACGCTATCGTCGCGCACCACGCGAAAGGTGTAGGGAATATCGGGGCGCTCGCTATACCGGGCTAATCTCTGCCCGATATCGTTGATATATTCGTTAATTCCCGCGTCCCGGACGGGGGTGATTTTCCCCTGCTGTAGTAAACCCCGATCGATCTGTTGTCCGAGGGCGACTTCCTGCCGGTCGGAAATATTGGAGAGTTGGAGAACCTGTACGCCGTTTAAGAGTAAATCGACCCACGATCTCGCCTGTCCCGGATCTGGATTCAAAAAACCGACACTAACGGTAAAAAAGAGAGATACGAGCGCGTAAAGCCCGAAACGATAAAATCTGGAAACCATGAGCGATCGAAGTATCGGGAACCTATTTTCCATTCTAGCCACCCGATCTCGTCGGCTAGGGGATCGATCGCGCGATCGATGCCTTGAAAAAGAGATCGACACTCGACAAACTACCGTTTGGCGGGATAAATAGACCTCTTGCAGAATTCATTTTCGAGGGTCTAAAAACTTCAAAAACCGGAACTACAGACGATAAATAGGCATTTTTTTAAAAAATTACCTATACTATTCTTCCTCCTAACTTCTGACTCCTGCCTCCTGACTCCTGACTCCTGACTCCTAACCCGACGAGAGATTTTTAATTCTCGCGGGAGGTCTATTATTGCCCTCGGGTTCCCTGGTAGACGTAGAAGTTAAAAAGATCGAAGAGACTACCGACTAGCGCGAAGGTGATACCGATCGTCAGCATCCCCTGTACGGGGTAGCCACTGCCGAAAATGGTCAAAAATTCGAGGATCTGGTCGGAACCGGTTTGACTGATGAAGGAAAAGCCCGGTAGATAGCTGGTGACGCACAGAGCGGTTAAACTCGCTCCCACGAGCAGGACGGGAGTTAAAAAACTCAAGAGAGTGGTGAATAGGAGAGAACGGAGCAAAGTAAGCATCATCGCCTGTCTCCAAGGGATTAGAGGCCGATCGGGCGAGAACCGCTAAGAATTTAGGCTCGCCCTGTCTATGCTTATACGATACCCGCGAAAATTCGGTTTGATCGCTTTGTTTAAAGAATCTTAAAACAAAATTAAAATTCTTGGTTAAGAACCGTAATGTGGTAAAGAAACATAACCGAACTAGCCACCGATGTGGATGGCGGGACGGCGATCGGGATCGGGTTCCGCCTTGCGGAGTACCTCGCGGGTCATAATCGCCACGTCGCCCTCGCCGAGAAGGATAAAGCGCATGAGGAACTGGAGGGGATTGCCCTCGGCCCAGCCGAAATAAACGTGGGGTTCCTTGCCGGTTTTATCGCGTAGGTAGAGCAAGATCGCGGCGATCGTGTTGGGAACCGCGGCCGCCCGCGCCCGCAAAATGCGGTAACTTCCCACTTCCACCCCCTGAATATAAACCGTCCCGGCGAACTCGGAGGCATCGGAAACCCGTATTTCCAAGAATAGTACCGAGTCAGTATCGGGAATGTGGTTATCTTTCCGCATTTCCTTCTCTTTCCAGAAGTATTCTTCGATATCTCCCCGGTCGGGACGGTGGGCTAACAGTCGGATCGTGGGTTGACGCTCCTCGTCGATAAACCGTTCCGCCATCTCGTCCATCTCGACGCGATCGACCCGCAGTTCCGTGGAGCGGGAAACCCGCGAGAGCATGGAGATGACGATAATCGAGCCGATAAAGAAAGAGGCGATCTGAAGCCCTTCCGGGCGCTCGATAATATTGACGATCGTGGTGTAGAGGAAGACGAGGGCGATCGAGGCGAACAGGAAAAACGCTCTCGGTTCCCGTTGTTGGCGGACGAGTAACGTTACCGCCAGTGCCGCCGAGGTCATCAGCACCAACACCCCGGTCGCGTAGGCCCCTCCCTGCGCGTCCACGCTGGCGTTAAAAATCAGCGTGACCGCGAAGGCGATTCCCGTGTAGACGAGGACGAGGGGGCGGATCGCGCTCGCCCATTGGGGGGCCATGCCGTACCGCGGCAGGTAGTGGGGGACGATATTGAGTAAACCGGCCATCGCCGAAGCGCCCGCGAACCAGAGAATGGCGATCGTGCTGAGGTCGTAGATCGTCCCGAACAGTTCGCCGAGATGTTGGTGGGCGAGATAGGCGAGGGCGCGACCGTTAGCCTTGCCGCCGACCGCGAATTCCGCCGGGGGAATGAGGAGAATCGTCACGAGACTACTGGCGATCAGGAAAAAACTCATGATCGACGCGACGACGGTTAAGAGTTTGTGGGTGTTTTGAATTCTACCCCGCGGGTTGGTGGGGGTATCGGTCTCGTTTCCGCGCACCAGGGGCATCACGGCGACCCCGGTTTCAAATCCCGACAGTCCCAGGGCGAGTTTCGGGAAGAAGATCAGCGAGAGGCCGAGAATGGCGAAAGGATTGGAATGTTCGGCGAGTAGGTTCTGTTGCCAGTTGGCGATCGCCGACGGATCTCGCGCGACCAAATAAATCGCGTCGATGACGACGATCGAGTTCAAGCCTAGATAGACGACTACCAAAAAAACGGCGATATCGATCGCCTCTTGAAATCCCTTTAAAAATACCGCCCCCAGCAGGGAAATCAGGATCAGGGTCAAGGGAACCTGTTGATGGCTCACGAAACGGGAAACCAGGGGATTCTCGATGATATGCGCCGTCGCGTCCGCCGCGGAGAGGGTGATGGTGATAATAAAATCGGTCGCCACGAAACCCAAGAGACAGAGAACGAACAGTTTCCCCCTCCATCGGGGTAGGAGATGTTCGAGCATGGCGATCGAACCCTCCCCGTGAGGACTCACCCGCGCGACCTGTCGGTAGATCGGTAAAGCTCCGAACAGGGTCAACAAGACGAGGATCAAGGTGGCGAAAGGCGAGAGCGACCCCGCGGCCAGAGCGGCGATCCCCGGTTGATAGCCTAGCGTGGAAAAATAATCCACGCCCGTCAAACACATGACTTTCCACCACGGATGTTGCGAGTGGGGATGACCGGTTCCGCTTTTTGCCGATTTCAACAACCAGCGCGTGAAACGATCGTAATAGGGAGCCGTGGGAACGATCGGTCTAGACATCGGTAGCGCCCGCCAAAGGAAGGGATCTTCGGTCAATAGGACTATCCACCAGACTACCAAAGTTTTTCGATCGTCCGAACTTTCGCTAGGAAGTTTTCCGTTTAGCGGGGGTGGGAGGCGGGAGGTGAGGGCGGGAAACGGTGAAAGGGTAAAGGGTAAAGGTGAAAAGATGAAGAAAGCTCTTTTTCTTTTTCTTGAAAAACTCCCCCATCTTCCTCACCTCCTCCTATCTCCCCATCACGAAATCTCCCATCCGAGTAAAGCGGCGACGCGCTTCGGCAGGCCGACCGGATCGAAAGGTTTAGTAATCACCCCGGCGATTTTCATCCGGGCGAAGCGCTCCCGATCGCTGGCGAGAACTTTGGCCGTGAGGAGAATCACGGGAATATCGCGGGTGAGGGGATCGGATTGTAAGCGATCGAACACCGAGAAACCGTCCATATCGGGCATGGATACATCCAGTAAAATCGCGTCGTAGGCTTCTTTCTGGAGGACTTCTAACGCTTCGGCACCCGATCCGGCCAGACCGGCCCCCCACGCGGTAAAAACTTGAAAAGCCACGCGGGTCACGTCGCGGATATCCGGATCGTCATCGACGATGAGAATTCGTTTCATTTGCCCCTCAAAGTCCCGGTAGTGTGAAATAAAAGGTACTTCCCCGCTCTAATTCGCTCTCCGCCCAGATAGCGCCCCCGTGTTTCCGGACGATACTTTTACAGATAGCCAAGCCGAGACCGGTTCCCCCTTTCTGGCGCGCGTCGGACACGTCCACCTGTTGGAAGCGGCCGAAAATCGTCTCCAGTTTATCGATCGGGATGCCCCGGCCGGAATCCTCGACAGCGAACAGAAGATAGGGATCGGGATAATTCTGCCGGAAAAGCGCCTCCCGATCGCCCGCTATCTCCCCGGAAATCGTTTCTCCATCCCGAACCCGCGCGGTTAAACGAACGGTACTCCTGTCCGGGGAAAATTTGATCGCGTTCCCGAGGAGATTGGTTAAAGTTTGGATAATCGCGTCGCCGTCGGCGCGGACGCGGACTCGGGGGAAATTGACCTCGATGACGATCGAGCGTTCCGCGGCCAGCGCGCTCACGGATTCTATCGCTTGGTCGAGTAAATCGCCGATATCGTGGTTTTCCATCACTAATTCGACTTTACCGGATTCCAAGCGTTCGAGATCGAGGATATCGTTCACTAAACGGACTAAACGCTCGCTACTGTTGAGCGCGACCTTTAACATCCGATTGGCGGTTTCCGGATCTTTCTCCAGTACCCCGGTGGCGAGAATGCCCAGGGAACCGCGGATCGAGGTCAGCGGAGTCCGCAGTTCGTGACTGACGATCGAGATAAATTCGTCCTTGAGTCGATCGAGTTGATGGCGCTCGCTGATATCTTGGATCTGGACGACGAAATACAGCGGATTTCCCGCTTTATCGGTAATTGTCGAGACCGTGACCGAACCCCACACGATCCGTCCCGACGCGTGGAGATAGCGTTTCTCCACCCGGTACACGCGGATCTGGCCGGTTAAGAGTCGTTCGAGTCCCTCTAGATTCGCGCTCGCATCGTCCGGATGGGTGATATCCTGAAATCCCTTGGTCAGAAGTTCCGCTTCCCCGTAACCGATCATCTCGCATAACGAACGATTCACCTGGAGAAAACGCCCGTCTAGAGCGACTAACGCCATCCCGTTCCCCGTATCCTCGAACGCGCTCCGAAAACGTTCCTCGCTCTCCCGCAGGCATTCTTCGGCTTTCACCCGATCGGTAATATCCCATGCGAAAGCGAGACACGAATGGAAATCCCCCGAATCATCGAGGATCGCCGAACTATACCACTGACAGGTAATCAGGCGACCGTCTTTCGTGTAATTCCGGAGCAGGATCGATTCTCCCTTGACTGTCCCCGATAGTAACCTATGCAAGTGTTCGGTCGATCGCTCGCGATCTTCCGGATAAATCAGATCTATCGGGAGGACGGGGATCTCTTCCGATCGCCAACCGAACACCCGTTCCGCCTGTTTCGACCACCTCAGCACGCGAAAGTCTTTATCCCATTGCACGATCGCCAGGGGCGAGTTCTCGAAATGGGTTTCGATCTGCTGGAGCGCTCGCTGTAGTTCGCGTTCGACCCGCTTCTGCTCGGTAATATCGACCACGACCCCGTACCAGGCGATCGAGCCGTTCTGCCGTCTCTCCGGTCGCGATTTGCCCTGTAACCATTTGATATTTCCCGATGGGGTGATAACGCGCCACTGGTGCGAGAAAGTTTCCATTCTCTCGGCACTACGGGCTACCGCTTCCCTGTAAGCGGCGAGATCGTCCGGATGGATCATGTCTATAAACGCGTTGCCGTTCTCGATAACCCATTCGGACGCGACTTCGAGGATCGTCTCGCACGCCGCGCTCATATACTCGAATCGAACCAAACCGTCGGGACGCGCGACGACCGTGTAAATAATCGAGGGAGAGTGCAGACTGAATTGATCGAGCCAATGCCGCGTTCGCTGTAACTCCCGCTCCGCTTCTTTCCGTTCACTGATATCTTTGATCATCCCGAGGACGAAATCCTGTCCGTCGAAGCGGTGGAGGGTAGCCGAGAGCAGAACCGTCCGCGGGGTTCGCGAGCGATCCCGGACGATCACTTCCCAATTTTCAATCCTTCCCTCTTCGGTCAGCGTTTTCTGAAAATAAGAAAAATCCTCGATATTATGCCATAATTCTAACTCTCTACAGGTTTTACAGTTCACTTCCTCGATCGAGTATCCCCAGAACCGCGCCATGTTCTCGTTGACATCGAGGATACGACCCTCGGGCAAAATCCCGATCCAAGCGGGATCGGGGCTGATCTGAAAGAGTTTGGCGAATTTAAGTTCCGATTCGCGTTGTTTTTTCTCCGCGAGTTTCCGATCGGTGATATCCTTGGAAATGCTCAAGGTATATAGCTTTCCCTCGATCTCCACGATCTCGATCGACAGTAAGCACGTTCCCGATTTTCCGGCTCTCGTCCGATAAAAATATTCAAATCCCCGGATAAATCCCCGCTCTTTTAACTTTTCTTCTAAAATTTCCTCCTGTCGCGGCTCGATACCCAGTCCTACATCTTTCGGGGTTCGACCGATGATTTCCTCCCGACTATAGCCGCTCAACTCCAGAAAACTATCGTTCACCTCCACGTAACGGCCGCCCTCGCCGAGCGTATTCAGGGACATGGGATCGGGACAGGAGCGGAAAACTTTCGAGAATTTCGTTTCCGACTCCTGTAGGGCGATTTTCACCCGATCGAACGCTGACCGTAACTGTTCGGCGGTTCGGTGAAAAGAACGGTTTAACGTATCGATCTCGGCGATAAAACTCGTTTCTTCTAACGATTCCTCCCATTTTCCCGCCGCTAGTAACCGGCTCGCCCGGCTAACCCGGTAGATCGATCGGGCGATGCGACGGGCGAAGAAAATTCCCAGTCCGGTGGTTACGAATAGCGTTAGCCCGCACAAGGCGATCGTGTTCCGCCAGTTGTGCCAGATTTCCGTCATAAATTCCGATTCCGGCACGATCACCACCGTTAACCAGTCGATACCGTAGTCATCGCGATAGGGAATCACGCGAACGAAAAGATTCCGGCGATCGATTTCCAAACGCGACAGCGCGGGAGCGGAAATCCCGCGAAAATCCCCGAATCGGGCGCGTAACTCCCTCGATACTTGGCGGACGATCGGATCTCGGCTCTCTTCCCCGGTAATCCGCCGCGCCTTTCCCCCGATAATCGGCGCGGGTGATTCTTTCGTGGAGGTGGCTACCAGTTTTCCCGATTTCCGCTCGAAAATAAAAATCTGTCCCGAATTCCCCCGATCGAGCTTCTGTAAAAACCGGCCGATCCCGCTCAACTCCAAATCGATGCCCAACACCCCCAATAACTTTTTCCGTTCGTCGTACACGGGAGCGCTCGCGGAAATCGAAATTCGATCGGGGAAATTTCCCCAAGTATAGATCTCGCTCCAGACCGGTTTTCCCGCCCTCACCGCGTCGGTATACCAGGCGGCCTGATTGGTTCTGGCCGGTACCATCGCTCGTAACTTCTTTCGATTTCCCCGTTCGTCGATGGAATAAGCTCGAAGCGTTCGCGGATCGGACGGGGAGATTTCCGCGATCCCGATGACATTATTCAGCCCGTAGCCCGCGCCGATAAACGAACCGTCCGCGCCCCCGAAATTGACGTAGGCGAAATCGTACAATCGCACCTGTCGGTAGAAATATTTTCCTATAGAATTAAAATCGTTTAAATCCAATGCTCCGGTCTCGAAAGCGGCTACATTCGCGAGATTAGTCTTTCTCGCCCTTCCTAAATACGTTTCTAATTCCTGTTCGACTCGATTTCCCGTTTCTACTATCAATCGATCGGCCAGTTTCTCCACCGCTCTCTCACCGCTCCGGTAGGAGAGATAGCCCACCAGACCGACCGCCCCCGAGATCTGTAGCGCGAACGGCACGATCAACACCCAACACAGGGGAATTTTCGGGCATAGAGGTTTCCGGGTGGGAACGGTCATCAGGGAGAAGGGAGACGAGTAGAGCTATTTACCAGTATCGATCATCTATCTTTAGAATGATCGACGGCGATCGAGAATCGAAAAAATAGCTCCCGAAAAAAGAGAGACCCGACGCGCTCTCGTCGGATCTCTAGAATAAACCGTCCAAAAGAATTAAATTTCCGGTGCTTTCAGCGAAATTAGAGGACGTTCACCCGCTTTCGCCTGTTGTACCAAACTCGGGACGGAATCCCGCATAAGCGCGGTTAGCTGATTCGTGGTCGCGTCGTAGATCGAGGTCGCGACTTTCGGGTATAGACCGATACCGACGATCGGCACGAGCAGACAGGCGATAATAAACACCTCCCGCGGTTCCGCGTCCACCAGCGCGTGGTGTTCCTCCAGTTCCTTGTTCTCGGGCCCGTAGAGCATTTCCCGGAGCATCGACAGCAGGTAGATCGGCGTGAGAATGACCCCGATCGCCGCCAGGAAGACGATAATCACCCGGAAAGTCGTACTATAGGCATCACTGGTCGCGAAACCGATAAAAACCATCAATTCCGCCACGAAACCGCTCATCCCCGGTAGGGCGAGGGAAGCCAGAGAACAGGTCGTCCACATGGCGAAGACCTTTTTCATCTTTTTCCCCACTCCCCCCATCTCGTCGAGCATCAGGGTATGGGTTCGATCGTAGGTACAGCCCACCATAAAGAACAGACTCGCCCCGATTAACCCGTGGGAGATCATCTGTAACATCGCCCCGCTAGTACCGAGGTCGGTAAACGAGGCGATCCCGATCAGCACGAATCCCATGTGCGAGATCGAGGAATAGGCGATTTTCCGTTTCAGGTTCCGTTGGGCGAAGGAAGTCAGCGCGGCGTAAATAATATTCACCACCCCCAGAATCACCAAAACGGGCGCGAAAACCGCGTGCGCGTCGGGTAACATTCCCACGTTCATCCGCAGGAGCGCGTAACCTCCCATTTTCAAGAGAATTCCCGCCAGTAACATATGCGCGGGCGCGGTCGCTTCCCCGTGCGCGTCGGGTAGCCAGGTGTGCAGGGGGAAAATGGGTAGTTTCACCCCGTAGGCGATGAGAAAGCCCGCGTAGAGGAATAATTGCAGTTTCAGGGGGAAATCCTTCCCGGCGATCGTCGTCATGTCGAAACTGACGGTATCGCCGTAAAAGGCCATCGCGAGAGCGGCGACGAGGATAAACAGCGATCCGCCCGCGGTGTAGAGGATAAACTTGGTAGCGGCGTAGAGACGGCGTTTTCCGCCCCAGATGGAGAGAATCAGGTAAACCGGGACTAATTCTAGTTCCCAGACGAGGAAGAACAGTAACATATCCTGCACGGCGAACACGGCGATCTGTCCCCCGTACATGGCCAGCATCAGGAAATAGAATAATTTCGGCTTGAACGTGACCGGCCACGCGGCGAGAATGGCGAGGGTGGTGATGAACCCGGTTAAGATAATCAGGGGCATCGAGAGTCCGTCCGCGCCGAGCGACCATTTTAGGTCGATTTCCGGGAGCCAGGTGTAACTTTCGACGAGTTGCAGGTTCGGGTTATTGAAATCGTAACCGGTATAGAAGGCGTAGATCAGGATCGCGAAATCGATCAGGGCGATCGTCAGGGAGTACCAGCGAACGGTTTTGCCGTCTTTATCGGGAATTAGGGGAATGAATAAAGCGGCGACGATCGGGAAGAGGATGATAACGCTTAACCACGGAAAGTTCGTTAGATTCATCGGCAATTTTTTTAAGATTCATTTAATGGTCAAGATCGGGGAAATCCGGTATAGATGTAGATGCTTTTCCGTTCAAAATCGGCGATTCCCCTCGATCGGATGCCATCGGCTCGATCGCACCAAACTCAATCTAACAAGATTTTTTCTTCCCTTGTCCGTTCGTGAAGATTAAGTTTCTTTTCCCTTAAAAAAACGTAACAGTAACCGGCGACGCGCGCTCGGTTCTCAACGAATTCCGCTAAAAATCTCCCGTAAAAGTTTCCGCGGGAACCGTCCCTCGATCGAATCCCGGTTAACCCGCGTCCCGTTTTCGATCGGTTTCCCGCGGGGGTTCGGAAAGGTTACGGGGAGGGAGAAGGAGAAGGAGAGGGAGAGGGAGAGGGTGTAGAAGGAGCGGAACGGGTGAATACGGTAGTCGAGGTTTCATAGCTGATCCGGGGAGTCCCGGTGAGCTTCAAGGGAACGGTGCCGTAGATGCGGAGGTTAACACGGTTCGTACCGTTGATACAGACCGAAAAACCATCGATATCCGAGTCACTAGACGGAATTCTCGTCCACCCGGAAGAGCAGGTTCTTCTCAGCGAGGAGAGTACGGCGGTATCATTAGTGGCATCGTTAACATCGGGAATTAGATCGGTCACGACGGCCGTTACCCAAGTAGCGGTATTAGTAGGGGTTTTATAGGTTCCGTCCTCGTTAAGATCCGGCCCGTACCGGTATAGGACCCGAGGCCCGACTAACTTGGCCGGAGACGCGAGCGTATAGTAAACGATCGGGGTCGTGAAATTGGGATTGACAATCCCTAATACCCGAGTCGCCACGCCCGGGATAGCCCCGCTCGGGATACCGTTGGCAGTATCATTACTCGATCTCAGGTCGTCCTGCGTCATCACCCGTCGGGCTTGACGGAGTTCGTCGGTAATCAAAGCGCTCGCGCGATTGAAATTAGTAATCAGCTCCTTTTCGGCGGCATTGCGTAGGTCGCTAGACGAGAGATTGAGCAATCCGATTCCCGTTAGCGTTACCACGATCGTCGTGAGTAAGGAGGCTAGAATCAGTTCTAATAAGGTGAATCCCGAAGCCACCTTCGGGGAGATAATTTTTTTTATATCTTTCCGTTCCATAACTCTCTCCCGGTTGCACTGTAGAACGATATTATTCTCATCGTCCCTCGATTAAAGCATCACAATTCGTACTAGAAACCTGGGCGGAAGCCAGAGCGTTCGCGGTCGTCGCGTTCCGATAATTTCCCCCTCGGATCATTCCCAGCATGGAAGCGACCATCAAACATTTTTTCGGATAGCTATCGCTCGTGAAAGGAGAATCGGTACTCTCGTCAACCGCGAAAACCACGAAGGTGGGTATCTGTCCCGACACGGCGAGAGAAGAATAATCGATGATATGTCCTTTAAAAGAAAAACGGAAGCTAGGAATAGTCCCGGACCCGTTCGAGGACACGGAAACTTTAACTCCCCTCGGTAAACGAAGGACTTGATAGGTAGTCGTCGTCCCGCCAACCGTTGTCGTTTCTGTGGTCGTTTCACCGGCGACGAAACAGCCGACGGGAGTGGCGCGCAGACGATCGAAATAATTACTGGTACTTCCGGATTCCTGTCCTAGTTCGACCGTACATTTTTTGCCGAGACGGATCGCTTGCAGTTGGGCATCTTGCAAGGCGGTCCGGACGATGCCCACTCCCTGTCGAACTCTATTACCACTCAAGGTCGCGAATACATGAGGAGCCCCCATCGCCGCTAAAACACCGATCAAAATGATAACGATCAGGGTTTCCATTAAGGTTAATCCCCGATGCTCGGGAGTGAGTAAACGACGCATAACGATCACCTTACTTTAGGGGCATTGAAAAGAGGCGGCGGGAATAATCTCGGTATAGAATCGGGCGATCACCGAGGTAGAATCTCGGTTAATATCTTGATTCCGTTGAGTCGAGTCGGGGGTTAAGGTATTGTTCGCCCGAATATCGGTCACGGTATAACTGATTTTGAGAACGTTCGGTTGGTCGGTTGTTACCGTGGCGTAAGTACGAGCCATCTGATAGAGTTTACCGTTAGAAACTAACAGCGCTCTCGGATTCGCTCCCGGAAGCGTCGTACTCGCCGCGATCTGACCCTGTAAAACCGAAGCGTAATTATTCGTGGAAGTAATGGTTGTCGGTTTACAGAGAGCGTCATTTCGAGTGATCCCGGCCGCTAACGCCCGGATCTCTTCCACGTCTTCCTGAATCCACTGGGCCGCGTTGGCCTGTTGTTTGGCGAGGATTTTATAGAGGGTATCGATCGCCATCAACTGTAGGGTTCCCGCGAGAAAGAAAGTAATTACCATAATGGCGATCAACACTTCCAGCATCGTAAACCCTCGATCGCTCGGTTTGTTCCCGGCGAGGATGACTAGCCATCGCGGGTTAACCATCGTCGATGTTTGACGAGAGAGTGAAACGCGCGCGTATTTTCCCTTTGTCATGCACTTATCCCTCACGGAGATACTTCTTTCTGTTTCCAATCGGTCGCCTGTAGGACTTGAGGCGGGAGATTTTCCGGCTGTAAGCCGAGATCTTCCCAGCGGCCGGTCTGCGTCACCACGGTGTTACTGGTGTTGGAACCACAACCCGCGTTGTTCGACCAGTCCTTCGCCCAGATCGAGCCTTTGACCCCGCCGGCACCGCCACCGCTCCCGGCGACCCCCACATCGTAATTCGGGGCTAAAATAAAAGCCTCAATCTTATCATTCCCGGTTAGACAGATTTCGTAACTGGAGTTTCCCGGTAAATTTCCATAACCGTAAATTTGGAAATCCGTCGCTTTACAGGTGGAGGAACCGGTGCAGTCGTGCAATAGCTCGCTTCCTTTGCGGATCGAACCGCGCAGGTAGAAAATCACTTTCGCTCCGGGGGTGATTGTTATGGTATTATTCCCCGACTGGAGAGAGACATCATCGACAATATACTCGTACACATTAGAGAGCGTTACGGTTTGACCGTTGACCGTCCGAGTGATATTGACGGGGATATCGGGGGTCGTCCCCCCCGTTCTCGGGAAAGTATAATTCTGTCCGGTTAACGTGCCTAAGATCTGGGTCGATCGCCCGGTTCCCGCGAGATTGGGTACGGTGGGCAGAGCGGGAAACTGCATGGTGGTGAAAGCCACTTTGTAAGCTTCGTTCGTGGTCGGATCGGTTCCCGTGATGTTGACCGTGGAAACGGCGTTACAGTCATTCACCAACACGTCCGCCGCCGCCGCGTTCCCGCCGAGATCTCCCTGGGTTAACCAAACCCCCGGAATATTGTTGGTCAGTGTTCGCGGTTCGACGGGAATGGTCACTTCGATGCGAGAGGTACTGACCGAGCTCGCGTTCGCGGAACTACTCGGATCGAGATTCGCCGCTCCTCGACCCTCTATAACCAAGGTTCCCACACCGGGGGCTTTTCCCTCGGTCACACCGGTCTCGGTTCCCGTATAGGCATAATCATAACGAACCAGTCGATACTGGCCTTTTTTCGGATCGTTCGGATCTAACGCCTGCCAGTTCGTACTCCGTTTCGCGGTGGCGTTATTGGTATTCGTCGTGCCACAGGTTTGCAGTTGGGAGAGGGTAGTGGACACATCGCCCCAACGGGAAGAGGGATAATAAGCGTAATTTCTATTGTCTTGAAAAAAACGTTGATATTGAGCGATTCCGGCCTCGGTAATCCCCCGGCCCAGGGTCGTATTTTGGGTGGTTCTGGCTCTTACATTTTCGTCTCGCCCCCGGGCGATCATCACGGTTCCTAGCGTGAGCATAACGAGTCCGATGATCAGGGTGAGGGGTAGGGCGAAACCTTTCCGGTTAGAGCGGGATACAAAAAACGATAGTGGTGGTAAATACATACGCGCGCCGCGCGATCGCGCGGGAGGAGCTATTATCCTCGAGTATGTGATAGAAGTTGCTACGTGACGGTGATCTCCATCACGTATCGAGATGATAACAGTCACCAAAAATCGCGAGAGAAAAACCTCTCTCGCGGCAGAAAAGGATAAATTTACGTTGGGAATGTGGACATCGATCGGCGGGGGATAACGCCCGGTCCCGCCGGGGAGAAGAGATTGCCCGTGAATCTGGGAAAAATTCCCCCCGAAGCGCGTTACGTGGACTCTGGATGAGCGGCCCTTTCACACCGATCGAAAACGGGGATTACCGCGCGCATTTCGAGCTTCGACAGGTTTTCGTGGCCAGGGTAGTGGTCGTTCCCGTCGTTCCCGTCGTCGTGGTGGTCGTCGTTCCCGTCGTTCCCGTCGTTCGTTCCCGTCGTTCCCGTCGTCGTGGTGGTCGTCGTTCCCGTCGTTCCCGTCGTTCCCGTCGTCGTGGTGGTCGTCGTTCCCGTCGTTCCCGTCGTCGTGGTAGCCGTCGTTCCCGTCGTTCCCGTTGTCGTGGTAGCCGTCGTTCCCGTCGTTCCCGTCGTTCCCGTCGTCGTCGTGGTGGTAGAAGTGTTAGTGATCGCTACGGGAGAGGGAACCGCGCTATCGGTCGCGACTTCAGTCCAGGCGGTCGTGGAACCGATTTTCGGTAGAGGTTCGCTGGGACGGAGATCGTCATAGAGGTTCGACCATTCTCCCCGTTGAATAACCGATACTTGGGGCATATTATTAGAGCCACAAGTCGAGATTTTTCCCCACGATCTTCCCCAAACACTACCGTAATATAGCCCGTTTCCGGTTTTCCCGAGCAAGTAGTCGGGGGCGAAAATAAAGGCATCGAGGCGCGAGGTTCCCTTTAAACAAATTTGGGGCGCGGCCGCGTTCGCGGTGTTGTAGGCGAAAATCTGCAAATTGGTCGGCGTGCAAGTTGTCCCCGTCGGCGCGGCGGAACAGTCATGCACGATTTCCGAGTTTCCGTTACTACCAATATTGCCGAGGACGTAAAAAACGACGCGATTGCCCGGAGTGATCGTAATCCGGTCGCTACCGTTTAATTCGATGCTGTTGATGATGTAGTGGTAAACGGGAACCGTCGCGCCGCCTAACGTGGTTCTGTTCGTGGCCACATCTCCCGGTCTCGGGAAAGTTTGCGACGAGGTGATCGTTAAGTTCGTTTGGGCGGTGGGTACGTTGGTCGGTCTGATCGGTAAGTCCGGGAACTCCTCGTTAACGAATTTCGCTTGATAGCCCGATCCCGTGGTGATGCGACTGGTGGTGACGAAATTCGCGATACTGGTCTGTTGAGCGGGAGTGAAGGAACATCCATCGCTCATCACCACGTTGGCGGTGAAAGTCGAACCCCCGGAATAGCTTCCGTTCGACGCGATAGTTTGTGTGAGGTCGTTAGTCGCTCCCTGTTCGATCCACAAACCCGGAATCTGCGGGGTGGAGAAAATACTGTCGACCGGTTGTTGGATCACCGGCAGTGACACGTTTACCCGACTGGTAGATTGGGCGTTGTCCCGACCGAATCTCCCTTCCACGGTTAAGATACCGGTTTGGGTTCCGTTGGCAACCCCTTGAGTTCCCTGATACTGATAGGAGATTAGACGGTACGAACCTTGACCGTTCGGTAGATCCTGCCATTGTTGCGAGCCGATCGCTTGGATCGTCCGTAACCTAGACTGAATTTGGGTGTTCAGATCGGTATCGCTAATCGCGTTACCGTTACTACAGTTATTGCTTTCTTTAATTTTATTGGCGGTCTCGAACTCTAGATCGCTTTGAAAGGCGATTTTTTGCGAATCGGAGGCGGTCGGGTTGAGGCTCGCCCAATAGTCAAAACTATACATCGACAGTAATCGATTTCTATCGATCAGGTTCTGGATTTGCGTGACGGCTACCTCGGAAGCGCTTAAGCTGTCGGCTTTGACTTTCTGGGTCGTGGCTTTCGATCGCTCGGCACTAGAACTGGCGATCATCGCCACCGCCACCGCCGTGACGACCACCCCTAAACATAAAACGATCGGCATCGCGAAACCGCGATTTTTTCTAGACGATAGAATGAGTTGTCTGAATATTTGTTGATTCATACCTAAGACCCAAGCATAGCACTACAATCCTCGGATCTCCAGTATGAAGGGGTATAGGAGAACGGTCGGTGACCAGAAACACTAACCTGTATCTCTCGGATCACTGACTGCATGATGCCTTCTTGTTATGATTATCGACTGGCGATAAATTTTAAATTTTTCAGTCTTCCGAAAAGCGTATCAAAAAATACTTAATTATCCGGGGCGGAAGTCGAAAAGGTTATCAATTCTCGGATCGAGTAAAACGTGCCTGAAAAATTACCCGGACAATATATGGGGAATTATAGATAATTTTAATTGATAAATATAAATGTATTTAGCGAGCGTTTCTAGAGGATCGATCGGGCGTTGTTTCGCGATCTCCCGAGGTGGGAAACTCGGGGCGATCGATCGAGCCGAATCATCCGAATCATACGGGAGAACGAACGGAAAAAACTCCCCCGATCGAGGGAGCTTGTATCCGAAAATTCACGGAATTTACCACTTCAATAAATTGAACTGTTCCATGTCGATCGTCTCGCGGTTGCGGTAGATAGCGAGAATAATCGCCAGACCGACCGCGGCCTCGGCGGCCGCCACGGTGATCACGAAAACGGTGAAAACTTGCCCTTTAATCGCCGAAGGGTCGAGATAGTTGGAAAAACCCATCAGATTGAGGTTCACGGCGTTGAGCATTAGCTCGATCGACATCAACACCCGTACCGCGTTTCGACTCGTCACCAAGCCGTAAATCCCGATACAGAACAACGCCGCCGCCAATAGCAAAAAATACTCTAACTGAATCTGCATGATCGATAGATTGGAATAACTAAACGTGACGTGAGGTGGAGGAGTCAGGAGTCAGGAAGAGAGGGTAAAGGGGAAAGGTGAAAATCCCAAAAGTAATTTTTCCCTTTTCCGGGGGGTCTTTTCCCAGAAACTCCCCCATCCCCCCATTTCCCTACTTAGAGGTGGTCAACTCCCGAGGACGTTCGGGTAAAGTTAACGCGGTCGCGGTCGGTTCCTCGGCCTTCACGTCCGGGATCAGGTCGCGACGCGCGAGAATGATCGCGCCGACCATCGCCATTAACAGCAGTATCGAAGCCAACTCGAACGGTAGGAGGAAATCACTGAAGAAGTGTTTACCGATATCGACGAGAGTATTGGCTACCACCGCGGGGGAAGTGGTCGAGAGAGACCAGGGGGTGATTAACACCATCGTCGCCAATAAGACAAACAGACCGACGCAGACCAGTCCGGTAGCCGCCCGCCGTATCCAGCGGCCCGGAAGAATCGCGAAATCTTCCCGTTTGTTCACCAACATGATCGCGAACAGGATCAGCACGTTCACCGCGCCGACGTAGATGAGAATCTGCGCCGCGGCCACGAAATCGGCATTAAGTAAAAGATATAAGCCGGAAATACTGATAAAAACGCCGCCGAGTAAAAAGGCGGAGTAAACGATATTAGAAAGAAGTACCACGCCGAGCGCCGCGCCAATTAACAAAACGGCGAGAATCCCGAAGGATATAATCTGAACACCTTCCGCTAAATTCACGGTTTCTCCATCTCCTGAATGCTAAAAAACGAGCGGTTATCGCGACGATAACCGTTCACCGGGGCTATTGATTGACGATTTCCTCGGGACGCTGTCCGGCCCGTTGGCTTCCCGCGGGGAGGTCGTGGGGTTCGATCACTCCTTCGGGGAGGTAGCCCAACTCGCGCAGGGGCGTGACCATCGGATCTTGGGTCACTTTATAGGGTAAACGTCCCAGGGCCACATTATCGTAGTTGAGTTCGTGGCGATCGTAGGACGCGAGTTCGTATTCCTCGGTCATCGATAGGCAATTGGTCGGGCAATACTCGACACAGTTACCGCAGAAAATACAGACCCCGAAATCGATACTGTAGTGTTTGAGTTGTTTCTTCTTAATTTCCTTGTTAAACGTCCAATCCACGACGGGGAGGTTGATCGGGCAGACGCGAACGCAAACCTCACAGGCGATACATTTATCGAACTCGAAGTGAATTCTCCCCCGGAAACGTTCGGAGGGGATTAATTTCTCGTAGGGATACTGTACCGTGATCGGGCGACGACGCATATGGTCGAAGGTAACGGATAGACCCTCGCCGATGTATTTTGCCGCTTGAACGCTTCCTTTGGCGTAATCGCTGACTTGTTTGAGAATGTTAAACATGGTGGTCAGTGGGTTCGGGTATCTAGGTTATCCTGGCGTTAACCGCCGAAAGCGAAGGGAAAGGTAAGTTTGAGGGCGGCGGTCAGGAGTAGGTTAACCAGGGAGACCGGTAGGAGGAATTTCCAGCCGAGATCGAGGAGTTGGTCGATCCGCACCCGAGGAACCGTCCAGCGCAGGAGAATGGCGATAAAGATGAGGAAGTAGGACTTGAGGACGGTCATGGTGATGCCGAGGGAGGCGGTGACAATCTGTAACCAGGGGTTGGTCTCGCTCACTCCCACCCACGCGGCCACCCGATCGAGGGGAACGGGAAATTCCCAACCGCCGAGATAGAGAACGGCGAAAACAAGTGCCGATAAGACTAGGTTAACGTAAGATCCCACGTAAAATAGGGCGAATTTCATCCCCGCGTACTCGGTTTGATATCCGGCGACCAATTCCTCTTCCGCTTCGGGAAGGTCGAAGGGTAGGCGCTCGCACTCGGCCAGGGCCGCGATCCAGAAGATCAGGAAACCGACCGGTTGCCGCCAGATATTCCAGCCGAGAATCCCGTAGCCGGATTGCTGTTCGACGATATCGATCGTGCTGAGACTATTGGACATCATGGCGATCGCCAACACCGAGAGCGCCAGGGGGATCTCGTAACTGATCGATTGCGCGGCCGCCCGCAGTCCTCCCAGTAGGGAGTATTTATTGTTCGAGGCGTATCCGGCCATCAACAGACCGATCGGGGCGATGCTGGAGAGGGATATCCAGAGGAAGATACCAACGTTAAGATCGGTAATGACTAAATTCTGCCCGAAGGGAACGATCAGGTAGGAAACGAAAACCGGCATCACCACGAGAACCGGGCCGATTAAAAATAACCACGGGTCGGCTTTCGCGGGAACGATATCCTCTTTAAAGACTAATTTCAGACCGTCGGCGACCGGTTGGAGAACGCCGAGGGGCCCCGCGAATTCGGGGCCGATCCGCTGTTGGGCGGCGGCGGAAATTTTCCGTTCTAACCAAACGCAGACGAGAACGCCCACCGTCGCCGCGATGATCATCAGGAACATGGGCAGGGGCATCCAGATCGCTTTGGCCAGACTCCCGCTCAAGCCTAAATCGGTTAAAGATTTAATGAAACTTTCTTGTAAGTCTATGCCTTGGTTCATGGGTGGCGATCGCTATACGGGTATCGAGAGTTCGGCGATTGTCGGAAGATTTTGCATCGAATCTCTTTGCATAGTATACCGTCTGTCGGATAGCGCGACCGACAAGAGATTCTTATCAATGGATTGTAAATTCTCGATAGAGAAGAGTCTAGAGGGGATGAGGAGATGGGGGGGATGAGGGAGATGAGGGAGATGAGGGGGATGGGCGGGTCCTGGCGCCTGGTTCCTGACTCGTGGCTCCCGACTCCCTACCCCCTGCTCCCTCCCTCCTACCCCTTCGCTCCTGCCTCCCGCCCCCTGCCGCCTGACTCCTTACTCCGGGCCCCTTACTCCTTTCCCCCCTGCTCGTTTCGCCGGGGCTCTCCGCCGGGACCCCACGCGTCGGAGCGACGCCGCCGCGGGGCCGCCGCCCCCGTCGCGCACACCCCGCGCGCC